>JALHTN010000537.1 GCA_022865865.1 Anaerolineales bacterium | reverse complement strand
TATTTCGATCCTGGCGTGCCAGTTCACCCAAAATCTGATATTGTTTCCCATTCATAATAAAATACCCGAATCGTTGCCCGCTTAGAGCCAGTTGAAGGGTTTGCCCAATATTTTGAGTAGATACGCCCAGCAGGTTTGCCTTGTCGCGATTAATTACGATTTGTAACTCTGGTTTGGTGAACTTAAGGTCCACATCAGCCATTTCAAAGATCGGATTGTTGTGTACTTCAGCCATAAATGCCGGTAAAATTTCACGCAGCTTATCGATTCCGGGGGCTTGCAGAACATACTGAATTGGAAGCCCTGCACGTCTGCCACCAAATGTCGATTGCTGGATAACACTTGCCCTTGCTTTTGTCATCTTCCGAAGTTCTCCGGTAAGCTGAGTGGCTATTTCCTTCTGCGAACGTGTCCTTTCTGATGGAGGTACCAAAACAATACGGACATGTGCGTGACCTCCAAATATCATTGTAGTTAATTTATCACATTCAGGAACGGTTCTTTCAACCAGTACAGCTACTTCTTCGGTGTAAGCAGCATTAAATTCATAAGTTGAACCTTCGGGAGTTGTCATATTAATACTCAATTGCGAACGGTCCTCCAAGGGCGCCATTTCAGCAGGAATATTTTTCCAAAGTATAAAAATCAGAAAAACGGAAACAAACAGGATAAACAACGATATATATTTTCGGTTAAGCAATGTATTGAGTGATCGTTGATAAGCACCATTGAGTTTAATGAAGAATTTTTCACTATAATTATAAGCTTTGCTTCGCTTGTGTCGGGTTTTCAGTATTTTTGTTGAAAGCATGGGTGTCAGCGTTAGCGCTACAAAAGATGAAATAGCAACCGCACCGGCAATTACAATACTGAATTCGCGGAAAAGCCTTCCTGTCATTCCTTCCAAAAATACGATGGGAAAGAAAACCGCAATTAAAGTTATTGTTGTAGCAATGATTGCAAAGAATATTTCATTTGATCCCTTTATTCCAGCTTCGCGGGGGCTCATTCCCTGTTCAATTTTCACGTAAATATTCTCCATCATCACAATAGCATCATCTACCACCAGTCCAATGGAAAGCACTATTGCCAACAGAGTTAAAACATTAATGGTAAAACCGGCCAGATACATGATAAAAAACGAACCAATCAATGAAACAGGTATTACCAATACGGGTAAAATTGTGGTTCTCCAGTCGCGCAGAAAAATAAAAATAATGATAACTACAAGAAAAAATGCCAGGTAAATAGTATTTTTTACTTCCTTGATTGAAGTACGAATGTAATCGGTGTTGTCGAAACCGACTTCAATTTCTACATCATCAGGTAAATCTTTTTTAATATAATCAAGCCGTTCATAAACATCATCAACAATATCTATATGGTTAGCTCCCGGTTGAGGAACGATAACAGTCCCAACCATAGGAATTCCATTCATTTTCATAATTCCCCTGAGATCTTCTGGTCCAAGTTCAGCACGGCCAATATCACGCACCCGTATCGATTGGT
>JALHTN010000536.1 GCA_022865865.1 Anaerolineales bacterium | reverse complement strand
TGGGCGCACAAATTCCAGCAGTTGAGTGGCGTGCTGGAAGCCATCCGGGTGGGGGGAAAAATCTTCGTCTTCACGGGGGATGTCACCCCGGACAATTAAGATATTGTCGATCCCTAATTGCTGGTATTTGTCCAGGGTAGAAGTAATCTCGTCTGGTCCCAAACCATAACCAGCGAAATAACCCAGGACTTCTAATCCCTGCTCGGATTTAAGTTTTTCGAGCAGCTGGTATGAACCGATGCGTGTTGAGCCACCCGCACCAAAAGTGACTGATGCAAAGTTTGGATTTAGCCCCGCTAATTCATCGATAACCTTTTCCAGTCTTACGGCAGCCTTATCCGATTTGGCAGGGAACAGCTCAAAGGATAATGTGGGTTTTTCAGCTTTTTTCCAAATATCAGTTATTCTCATGGGTGAACTCCTCCTCCGAGAGATATTTTTCAAGGGCTGTTAGCAAGGCATCCAGATCGGTTTCGAGGTTATAAGCTTGAAATGATACACGCAGATAAGGTTGATCTTGCCACAAAAGAGCCATTACCTCGATTTGATATTCATCGTGTAAATGATTTTTGAGAGATTCAGGATCGATTTCAGGTGGTAAACGAACCGAGACCATCTGCTGAAACCATTGTGATGATGGGGGTGATATGGCCTGCAGACCTGTCAAAGAATCGATCTGAGATTGAGCTTTGAGCGCTAATTCATGGCAGCGCTGTCGGACTGAATTCCATTGATTGTCTGCCTGATATTGAATAGCACGCGGCACAGCAAGAAAGGCAGCCAAATCCCGGGTACCTTGCCATTCATGATAGTCGATGAATTGGGAAGGACCGGGATTTTCAGATTCGTAGCCCCAGCTGACCACTAAAGGCTCAAGTCTGGGTTGGATATCCGGGTGAGCATAGAGGAATGCAGATCCCTTAGGTGCGCATAGCCATTTGTGGCAGGCCCCTGTGTAGACATCAGGATTGATGGCCTCCAAATCCAGTGAAATTTGCCCTGGTGCATGTGCGCCATCGATGATGGTGATAATATTTTTCTCCCGGGCGCGTTTGCATATCTCCTCCACAGGGAAAATCAGGGCAGTTAGACTGGTGATATGCGAGAGGAAGATCACCTTGGTTTGGGGGGTAATCCCCGCCAAAAAATATTCAACGAATTCTGCCTGAGTAGAAACCGGCAGTGAAATTGGTCGCTGTACATATTTAGCCCCCGTTTTTTTACATATAAATCGCCACGTGCGATCCATCGCGCCATACTCATGATCACTGGTGAGAATCTCGTCACCTGGCTTAAGACCCAAATTTCGCACGATCATGTTGATGGCAGTGGTTGGATTGGGGGTATATACCAGATCGTCCTGGGGCGCATTAAGGTAATTTGCTAGTTCGCTCCTGGCCTCTGCAAGCAAATCGGTAGCCTGTCGTCCAAGAAATCGTACCGGCTGATATTCAAGCTGCCGCTGCCAGTATTGGTAAACCTCAAATACCGGTTTTGGACAGGCTCCGAAGGATCCATGATTGAGGAAAATTAACGAATCTTCAAGCAGGAATTCATCTTTTAATTTGGTCATAATTGTCCGGAAGTCTCCCAGGTTGAGAGACTGGCAGCATATTCTTCATCTTGATA
>JALHTN010000535.1 GCA_022865865.1 Anaerolineales bacterium | reverse complement strand
CCTCATTTTTGCCTGTATCAAATGTTGCGTAATTCATTTCAGGCATCTGAACGATATTCCAACCGAACAGATCGCTGTAAAATTTTCCGGCAGCCTCGCGATCTTGAGACGAAAATTCAACATGCACGACATGATGTTCTGACATGGGGTTTTCTCCTTATAAAAAATTACTATCGGCTGTATTAGTAGCCGCATAATAGCACAAATGTTCTTTTCGATCAAGGGTTGACCATAACCGGTGACCAGGATGGGTACCAGTCATCAGCGGGATGGTTTGTTAAGTTATAAACTCCACTTCCATCAGCGTTCACGATAAAGATTTCCTTATTGCCCTCCCGATTGGATACGAACGCGATCTGGCGGTCATCGGGAGACCAGCTGGGCATGGTGTCATTCGCTGGATGGTTGGTTATTTGAATCTGTTGGGAGGTGTTCAGGTCCAAAATGAATATCTCGTTATTGCTTCCCACATACTTTGCGAAAGCCAGGAAGCGTCCATCGTGCGACCAGGCAGGGTGGGTGTGTGAAATGGGTTCGTTGGTTATTTTCTTTGTATCTCCAGTTTGGGTATCAAACATATACAGCTGGAATCCGGGGATCCGGCAGGTTGAGTCGAAAACCAAGTAGCGCCCATCGGGAGACCAGGTAGATGAATACTGTTCTCCGGCGATGGTATCAAAAAGATCAATTGTGTAATTACCAGTTTCCTGTACCAGCAAAGCAATCTGGTGGTAACCGCCGATGCAGTTGCCGCGTGAGGGGTAGCGATCGGTGTAGAGTGAAAATTTTTCCCCATCCGGATTCCAATGAGGTGCGAATTCATCATCCAGGCTTGTGTCTGCATCGCCGATCAGGTTGATTGGATTTGAACCGTCTGATCCCATGACGAAAATGTCTGAGCTGCCATCTTGACGGGAGCGGAAGGCGATCATTCGTCCATCAGGTGACCAATCGGGGTCTGCATCAACTCCTGGAAAGTCAGTCAGCTGTGATAATCCACTGCCATCCGCCTGGATGAAGAAAATATCCCAATTATCTGTTCTATCCGAGGTAAAGACGATTCCTGATCTGGGGTCTGAGGGTTCGGGAAACGCCTGGCTGGGAGATTGACCCCCACAGCTTGCCAGCAAAGCAACGATTCCCAACGAAATAAAATACACCTCTTTCTGCATTACTGATCTACGTCCAATCTTATTCCAAGTGGTCATATTACAAATACTATTGGAAAGGAGGAGATGGTTCAGTAGAGAGAGAATCCGTCGTTGGCAACCTGATTTAGATATCTGGTCCCCGGCGATCTGAGAACACGATTTTGCTGAGCTGATTTCACTTCACATTCAGGCGAAGGTGATCATAATTGATTGATGAAATCGGTCACGATGCGATTGAATATCTCTGGCTGTTCAAGATTTAGTAAGTGTCCTGCATCAGGAATGATCTCCAGCTGAGAATTTGGGATCCCCGCACGCATGGCTTCGGAATCATGCATCGGAATAATCTGATCATCCAAACCATGAATGATCAATGTAGGTGCTTCGATCTGTCCAAGTAATTGGGTAGAATCGCGGCGGTCTTTCATGCCTTGTAATGCCGATACCATCCCACTGGCAGAGATCTGGGACACAATATCGACCACAACTTGAACGAGTTCCGGGTTTTCATTATAGGT
>JALHTN010000534.1 GCA_022865865.1 Anaerolineales bacterium | reverse complement strand
GGTATTCCCTAAATCGATTGGCTACTGCATTAGACAGTTTGTACTTTGATACTGTTTACCCCTTGATATCCAAACCACGCACACTCCGTGAGCGCTACATTCATGTCATGCTTGGGGAAATCGAGGTAAGACAGTTGATCTCGGAAATGGCAACTCAAACCCTGACCAGCGAACAAGTTTGGCGCATCTATCTAATCCTCGAGTCACAGCGAGAACGCCAAAGAATTTTCACATCATGTGGTTGGTTTTTCGAAGATTTCGATCGGATCGAACCCAAAAATGTAATCACCTATGCAGCCCAGGCTGTCCGCTTGGCACGCATTGCAACTGGTGATGATCTCTCATCCCAGGCGCTTGCTGATTTACGCCATGTTGTCAGTCCAATGACTGGTTTGAGGGCAGATCAAGTGTTCAGCCAGCAGTTTTCACGAACCTGGGAAGCTGAAGAACATTTATCCTCACCTGGATCAGGCTTTCACCACAAGATTTGAAGCAGCTCGTTTTCCCCCTCCAGTTGATCATTCCACCATTTCCAATAGTTTTTCTATCTGATAATCTGATTTGGTTTCAGCTTTCTGCAGCTTGCGGATAATTTGGTAGCATCCTGCAATCTGTTCGCGGGTCTCTTCAGCATCCAGACCCCAATCATTGATCCCTTTCACCGCTGCAACTCTCACCATCCAGGCTGATAACTCCTGGAATTTTTCCTTATTGAACCACAGTATTCCCTGGTGGCGATTGACCTGCAGGAATCCCTGTACGTATTCATCCACGAGCAACTTTTCCAGGATGCGGAAATTGCGTTTTGACCGTGGACCACCCACTTCATACCAATTCTGATGCTGGATCAGAATCTTTATCGTGCTGACGGAAAGCCATGCCTGCTGCTCACTTATTCCAAGATCAGCGAAGGAGCTGACCAGGATGCGACCCAAGAGCCATTCATCGATCCAGCTTTGGCTTCTTTCGACAGCACCTTGATCACCCAATAAATATCCTAAATTTTTCGTAAATGCCCACCCCAGAAGTACACACCAATTGACCAAATCTTTATCATCCAGGCTTAAGTCTTTCAAAGCCAAGCTGACTCCTGATTTGAAGTTGCGGCGTGTACTCCGCGAGCTGGATTCCCCCAATCCAGGCAGAATTAGGATCGCCTGCACTGTTTGACGGACTTCCTGGGCGCATTTTAGAATCTCTTGTTCATCCTGAACTCCCCCTACCAAGGCACTGATCTCCTTAAGCAGGTGAGCAGATTTTTGCTCAACCTCACTTAGCAAGTCTTGATCCAACTCTCCCTTGATATCCACCTGGCGCGCTGAAAGCAATCTTTGTAGCATATCCACATTGGTCAGTTCCCGGAAAGGAAAATGTACCGGCTGCAAGACGATCTCTTTCAGAGATTCTTCAATACTGAGTACACCTCTTCCATCCAGGTATTCGTTCAGCTGGCTATATTGGTGCCACTCGTTATCCTGAACCTGACGAAAATCCACGAACACATGGCGTTTATATGCTCCTAGGTC
>JALHTN010000533.1 GCA_022865865.1 Anaerolineales bacterium | reverse complement strand
TTCCGTCCGCCCTGACCCGAGTAATCCAGCCAAGCCAACCACTTCCCCAGCGTGGATTTCCAGGTCGAATGGTGATATCCCTCCCGCTCGACCGAGCCCTTTAGCCCTCAATAATGCCTCACTTTGAATGTGCTTGCTGCTTTCCAACTTAATTTTTGACATTTCATCGAGATCATCCAAGCTGCGGCCGATCATTTTAGCAATTAGTTCGAACCGTGGTATGGAGGTGGTATCGAAAGTTCCGATCAGTCTTCCGTTTCTTAAGATAGTGATCCTGTCAGAAATATCATAAACCTGGCCAATAAAATGGGTGATGAAAATAATGCCTACTCCGCTCTCTTTAAGTTTTCGCATTACACTGAATAATTGTTGAGTTTCATGCGCGTCCAAACTGGCTGTTGGTTCATCAAGAATTAAAATTTTCTCAGAGCCGACATCAAGCGCCCGTGCAATCGCTACCATTTGCTGAATTGCTACAGTGTATATACCCAATGGCTTGGTAACATCAATGTCAACTTCAAGCAATCGTTTGAGAGCTTCCACAGCACCAGCGTTCATCTTGGGCCAATCGATACCGCCTAATCGATGGGGTTCTCGACCGAGTAAAATATTTTCCGCAACCGAAAGGTTCGGACACAAATTAATCTCTTGATAGACAGTGCTGATGCCTAATGTTTGGGCATGCTCTGGGGATCGAGTGTGGACCTCCTCGCCATCCAGGATAATCCTACCTGCATCTGGCCGGTCTACTCCAGTCAGTACTTTGATCAGGGTAGACTTTCCAGCACCATTTTCTCCAACCAAACAGTGAATTTCACCCCTTCTCAGGGTGAAATCAACATTATCCAGTGCTTGAACCCCTGGAAAAGCTTTACTGATGCCCTCCATCACGAGAATATTTCGATTCGACTCGGACATACTTGCCTGCCTTATATGAAATAAGATTTAAAGATTGGGAAGCGATGTTCACCATCGCTTCCCAATCAATCAACTATATTGTATATCCTTGGTTTGCAACTCCCTGAAGGTCACCGGATCAGATTCCAAACTTTAGTATTTGCGACCATCGGCAATTGCTTGCAGGTTCTCGTCATCCATAAAGAATACACTTTCCTGGGAAGGAATCCACTTGGGCAGTGACTCGCCATTAACTGTTGCGAGCGCTGCTTCATAAACCTGTGGGGCTAGCAATGGATTGCATTCCACGGTCACGTTCAGAGTGCCGTCGAGCATCGCTTGAAAAGCACCAGCGGTGGCATCTACTGAGATGACCTTGACATCCTCGGCAGGAACCAGGCCAGCTTCTTTGAGCGCCTCGATAGCGCCAAATGCCATTTCATCATTCTGGCCGAAGATGCCCTGGACATCCTTGCTTTCCTTCAACCAGGCTTCGGTAACTTGCTTGCCTTCAAGGACACTCCAGTTTGCAGTCTGGCTGTTTGTGACGACGATTCCACACTCTTCTGCTGTCTCGCGGAAACCTGTGCCGCGATCAATGGCAGGAGCAGCGCCAACATTACCTACCAACTCCCAGACATTCTTTGATTCACTGCCTTCGAGCATCTTGCACATTTCAGTTCCGGCCTTGCGACCTTCTTCCACAAAATCAGCCCCTATGAAGGTGACATATTTATCTTCAAAACCATCGATACGGCGGTCTGAAAGGATAACGGGCTTGCCGGCTGCTTCAGCATCATTGAGAACCTGTTCCCACCCGGTCACCTCAAGTGGCGACATAACAATCACATTCACCTCAGGATCTTCAATGAATTGTTGGAAACCAGCAACCTGTTTAGCTAGGTCATTCTGAGAATCGTAGAACTTCAGCGTGAGACCTAATTGTTCAGCGGTTTCTTTAAAGGAGGCGGTATTGGCAGCACGCCAGCCGCCTTCTGAGCCGGTCTGAAGAAAGCCAACTACCAAGTCAGAATATTGGCAATTGGGTGAGCAATCTAGACCACCTGCAGGCATTTCCTCTTCAACAGGTGCAGCAGGTTCCTCGGTTGCGGCAGGCGCACAGGCTGCTAAAAGCATCAAGGCAATAAAGAACAGAAAAACGAGTTTTTTGAAGTGAGACATTCTTTTCTCTCCTAATAAGTTTAGTTTGTTTTCCATGCAGAGATCTGTATGGATTTATCAGGTCGCGAAGTAGGGCTCTTGATTTTCAAGGTCTAAATCGCACACCCAGATGTGATTGTTTGAAGACCTCAATCACTCAGCAAGCGCTTCACTTTTCGATATCGGCCATTTTCTTATAGATTCACCTCTATTTTGATTATTAGGTCTTTGGCAAAGATTCGTTAAAATCTGTATCTTTATCGGTATATTGCAGCATTCTGACCCGATATCAGAATAACAAAGATACGTTTCAATCTCAATAGATAAGTTTGAGTATTTTGTTGAATATTATTTGAGGTTTATAAATTTAATAACAAACCCTCCAAATGGAAGGTTTGTTTTTATACGTTGCAGTTAATTATTTTAGGATAACCAGAAGCTAAGCTGAGAAAAGTAAATTTGTTGAGAGATGGAATACTATTTCATTTTATTCTACTGATAATCTTACTGGTCAAACTTTTTTAGCGACCCAATGCCTTGAGGAGGGGTAACTAGAAATTAAATTCGATATTGAGTTAATACCGAACGCAATACAAAAAGGTGATAGCGGAAAATTCTCAATACTTACGGGTTGGCAGGATTTCTGCAGCATCATCAGGGAAGTAAATGCTCTCCGGAGAAGGAATCCACTTCGGAACGAACTCGCCATTAACGACCTTATAGGCGACATCAAAGAATGTTGGTCCCAAGAGAGGATTGCATTCTATAGTTGCATTTAATTTTCCATCGATCATGGCTTGGAAAGCGTCTCGAATCGCGTCTATCGAAACAATGATGATATCCTGGCCTGGCCTCAAACCATATTCCTCGATCGCGCGGATCGCTCCTATGGCACTGTCATCATTGTGCGCATATAAGGCATCGATTTGATCTCCATGCTGTTCTAAAAATCCCTGCATGACTTCTTCCCCTTTGGCACGCGTGAAATCAGCAGACTCCGAAGCGATAATCTCCATTTCCGGAAATTTTTGCATTATCTCCCTAAACCCAATATATCGATCATTGGCTGGAGCGGAACCCACCGTGCCCACTAATTCCACAATATTGCCTTTGCCATCGAGCAGTTCCGCCATGACCCGGGCAGCATTCCTGCCTTCTTCGATAAAGTCTGAACCAATATAGGTAGCATACAAATCTTCGGTAACATCTGCCCGTCGATCAACCAGGATGATGGGTATGCCAGCATCTTTGGCTTCCTGAAAGACAGATTCCCAGCCCGTCTCTACAATTGGAGAAACACCGATGACATCTACTTGCTGGGCGATAAAGGTGCGGATCGCTTTGATTTGGTTTTCTTGTTTTTGTTGGGCATCAGAGAAAATCAACTCCACGCCTAAATTCTCGGCAGCCTTTTTAATTGAGGCCGTGTTTCCGGTTCGCCACTCACTTTCGGCTCCAATTTGAGAGTATCCAACCACCAGATTCTGATAGGTTTTCTTGCCATCTATTTGTTCCGTAGTTTGTGGCTCAGGATCATTATTGCTCATACAGCCCCACAAAACCGTGAGTAATATTAACATCAACAGTGAATAAATCTTTGGGACAATCTTCATTTCAGATCTTCTCATTGATTTTGTCTGATTCCAAGTTCTCTTGAAGGGGGATGGCAATAGTCACTCGTGTACCATTCTGATATTGGCTCTCAACAGATAAACCATATTGTGAACCATAATATAATTGGATGCGCTTATGAACGTTTTCTAATCCAAAACCACTCTCACTTTGAAGGATTTCTTCTGAATCGTTCGTAATTGCAGCCTGAATCTGGGATAGTTTATTGGGCGTAAAACCAAGGCCGTCATCCTGTACTTCCAATAAAACTAGGTTATGGTCTGCTTTTCTTGCCCGAACCCGAATCGTTCCGCCATTTCTTTTATTCTTGATCCCATGGTACAGGGCATTCTCAACTATAGGTTGCAAGGTCAGCTTAAGAATTGTGCCATCCAGGATCTTTTCGTCCACCTCGATTTCATAATCTAAAATATCGCGGTAGCGGATTTTTTGGATAAGGAGATAGCTGCGGACGTGTTCGATTTCCTGGCGGATCGAGATCCATTCCTTTCCTCTACTCAAGGCAATCCTGAAGAAACTCGACAACGCCCTCACAATTTCAATTACCTGTCCAGGTTGATTGGATTCGGACATCCACACAATGGTATCGAGCGTATTATAGAGGAAGTGGGGGTTGATCTGCGCTTGCAAAGCTTTCAATTCGGCTTTCTTTAGATTTTCCTGTTCTCTCACTTTAGAATCCAGCAAATCTCGGATTTTGCTGGTCATAATATTGAAGCTCATACCCAGTTCCGTGATTTCATCTACATTTTCACTGGATAGTAGTGCTTGAAGGTCGTTCTTCGTGATCGTGGTAGTAAGATCCTGAAGCTTTTTGATCGGAATATAAATACTGGCGGAAATAATCCATGCCGCGGCAATTGAGAAACCGATAATCAAAGGTAACAAGATAGAATACAAAATGATCCAGCGGTTAAAGCGGGTTTGATTTTCAAAGTGTTGTTGTTCCGCTTGTTGAACCTCGAAGAGCATATAATCCTGAACTGTCTCCTCAACAACATCGGAGACGCCGCGGATATTTTCTAGAACCAGCTCGTTCTCAGCTACGTGACTTCCTTGTTCAATCTGCTCCCCCATTTTATCGACATAGTTCGTCAACGTCGCCATTGTCCTGTGGATAACTTCCAGTTTGATCCTGGATTTATCTGAATTGGCATTTTCCATCATCGACTCGATTTGGGAGTTGACTTGCCCGATGATCTGGTATTGGTTACCGTCTCCGAACTCTTTCTTACCGGCCACAATGTTCCACATTTCAGTATCAATGGCTGGTTTGATGTACCCGTTTATGCTGTTAGCTGTGGTGAGATTGGTCATGATCGCATCATACTGGCTGTTAAATCGCAGCACTTCCAGGATCATCATTGTGTTTACTGCAACCAACAAAAAAATCACCGTGAAAAAGGATAACAAGATTTTCACACGGAGAGATATATTGATGCGACTAAATATTTCGATGAATTTACTAATATATCTTGGGGTTGTTTCGTTAGCTGTAAGACCGATATTCATTTTGATTACTCTACTTATTTATCTCTTTAAGATTGATCCCGGAATTGCTGAGGTGTCAACCCCGTTTTCTTTTTGAAAACAAAACTAAAGTAATGAGGGTCGTTGTAGCCGCTTTGAAATGCCACCTCTGAGCATAAAAGATTGGTGGTTCGAAGAAGTTCCTTGGCCCGGTTGATTCTGATTTTGCTCAAGTTATCTCGGAAGGTTTCCCCAAACTCTTGCTTGAAAACCGTGCTGAAATGGCTCGGGCTGACGTTAAATTCATTGGCAACCTTACTCATTTGCAGCTCCGGATCAGTGAAGTGACTATCGATGTAGGTCTTGGCTTGGTGGAGAATGATACCGCGTTCATGGTTGGCCCGACTGTTCCGAAAGGTCAGTGCAGGGATAAAAATCCTTCTCATTTCTTCTTTGATCTGCTCTATGCTATTTATATTAGCGAGAATACTTTCGATCTCATTGACATCCAGAACTACTTGATCGCCCTCTCCACCTAAATCGCTCACAAATTGGGTGATTGTCAAAAGGATATCTACAAACATATAATGCTTAACCAAATAGAATCTCAAAGCGGCTGCACCTATCGGCTGAATGCAGGCAGCAAAGAACTCATCAAAATCAGTGATCGAACCAAACTTCAAATAATTCTCTATCGCCAAATGATCCAACTTGATTAAATCCCCCTGATTGATCTCCCCATTCGAATTTATCGGTGGTGACTCTCCAATTTTACTTTTTACCTTGACCAATGCCTCAGCAAAAGAATGATGAATATCTCCAAGCCGTTGTTGGGGGCTTCCCATATCGAATACCAGGCTGCAGCTCGTCCTTTCTTCCAATTCGTGTTTGACCATTTCAGCCAGAACGATGCCATCTTGCTCCAATTGCTCAGGATTATCCCCCTTGATAAGCAATACAAATTCTTCCAAGTCTTTTTTTGCCAGGAAGGTGTCTGGGCTTGCACTGACCAGGCTCGACACGATGCGCTCGGCCTGCTGGTACTCGTGATAATCGAAAGGCTGGGATTTTTCACACAGTTCGATTTTGATAAGAACCACCTGGTAAAAATTGGCGATGATGTTTAGCCCGAATTGTTGGCTCTGTTCGATGGCTTCCGCCGAGGAAACCCCACCCATCACCAGGCGCAGCAGGAACTTCTCTCGGAGCAGCACTCGATTATTCTCGACCTGGTCGTGCAACTGCTTCAGTCTCTCTACCTCTTTCGTTTCGTGATCGAGCGTTTCGGCCACTCTTTGAAGAACGCCGTGCAAATCCTTCACGCTGACGGGCTTGAGCAGGTATTCGCTCACACCCAACTTGACGGCTGCCTGCGCGTAATCAAATTCGTCGTGGCCACTGAGGATGATAATCTTGACCCACGGCATATGCTCCCGGACGATCTTGCACAGCTGCAAGCCATCCATGAAGGGCATTTTGATATCCGTGATCAGCACATCAGGTTGGGTAGACTCGATCAGTGGAAACGCGATCTCCCCATCTGGCGCTTCTCCGCAAAACTCAAATCCAATGGAAGCCCAATCAACATTGTCCCGAATGCCTTCTCGAGTCACAATTTCATCTTCAACTAGGAAAACTTTCTTAAGCACCGCCTGTACTCCATTGTTGCTTATTTTGCAATAATGCACTCCACATCACGATAGGATGAGGGAAGGACGGGAATGGATGCAAATGATCAGAAATTCCACCGTTTGGTTCAGCTTGGATTGTCTGTTGGGCTGGGGATCAGAAACCGGGATCATAATGTTGAGAAAGAATCACTCTGGATAAATTAACGAAGAGCCAATTTACAATTGGTCCTTGAATAATTCGTTGCAAAGGTTTCTTTCAACTCCTGGTCTGTGGATTTGAAGAAGTTGTAGGTATATACCTGTACTGCATTTGAGATTTGGTTCATTATAGCATGGCAGGGTATATGGCATCAGTATTAGGGTCGTGATATAAATGAACAGGGTTGGGGTACATATTCTGATTGGATAGATCAACGAACAAGAAACTCTGCGAGCTTAGTTCTCACAGGTTGGTTTAGAAGCCATGGATTGAGATCAGACGGAATTATGACTGATATTTTTTTGTTCGTGATGTTTCCCTCAACCTGTTATTACTGTTGTATTGAGTAGCCAAAACCTTCGCTTTGGTTCGATAGAGATTATATTATGTACATTCAATGGATTTATCTAATCAGGTTTGAAGGAAGTTCATGAGCAGACCGGTTTTACCATTAACCTTATAGCCGGTACAAACCTAAAATTTAAGATTTATCAGGTTGATTTTTTCTGTAACGAATCTTCCCAGATGGCGGGAGATGCATTTCTAACAAACGGTTACAATTCATGTAACAGATCCGTATTTCTGTTTATGTCCAACAAGCATCGTTTAATGGATTTACTAGGCCAGAGGTTTTGTTTAAGTGCCAAATATGATCCGAACTTACTTCTTCGCTGTGTTGTTGTTAATACTCACATTCCTTTCTGCCTGTCAAACAGGAGATGGCGATCTTGATCGACAGAAACCTGTGGATATCCCTACAACCGCACAGTTAGAGACAGATACCCAAATGCAATCAAGTTCAGAGGTCGGACTAAACAGCACAGATCAATCAAAATATTCATCCTTTACAATTCTTGATAGCGCTGAGTACGATATCCAACAGAGGCTTAAGCTGGTCAATCACGGGCCGGGAAGTCCTTCGAAACAGAATCTCTGGGTGGCGTTAATCCAGGACGTCTACCCTTACCAGGTGGTCGTCGAACGGGAGATCAATCCAGGAAGCTACCAACTGGTGGTTGATGAATATGGAAACCAGATCGCAGAATTTGATTTCTCGGAAATGCCCCCCGATTCTGAGATCCAGGTGGAAATTAACTACCGGGTAAAAATCAACCGGTTGAAATTCGATTTATCTGACTGCCAGGGAGAGCTCCCCGAATTCTTCACTGAACCTGAACTGCATATCGAGTCTCGAAATCCTCAAATCGTCCAACTCTCTGAGCAGCTATCTCAAGGGAAACACACCACCTGTGAACAGGTACGGGCTTACTATAATTATATCGGGGACAACCTGGTATACAGCTATAACGGCGGGAATTGGGGTGCACAGGCAGCGTTGGGTAAGATGGGTGCTGACTGCACAGAATTTACCTCTTTGATGGTGGCTCTCAGTCGAGCAGCAGGTATCCCAGCACGATATATTGAAGGTTTGAATTTCACTCCCGAGGGGGAAGAAAAGCTTGCCCGTCAAGAGCACGCCTGGTTGGAAGTATTTCTACCGAGTATTGGTTGGACGCCAATGGATCCCACCCTGGGGCGTTCTTTAGTCAAACGAGAGGCATATTTTGCAAAACTCCCCCCGGATCATATCATCGTCACCCGCGGCCGCAACTCATCTTCAATGCGGGGGGCGAGCTATTGGACATATCTCTACTGGCCGGGAAAAAGCACAGAGATCAACATTGAGCAGGGGGAGTGGACAATCACGCCGAAAAGTGAATGAGGTAATATAGGCCGGGAGAAATATCAGACTTCCTAAACAAAATTCATTATTACGCAGGCAGCTGATTTCCTTACTTATTCCTTTTTGATGAGAAATCTGGAATGAGATATTTTGACATAATATCAAGCTAACAAATAATGGTCAGGCATAGTTCAAATGAGAACAGTGGGCAGCTACTCCATTCTCCTGCGGAGAAAAGCATGCATGGAAACAGATAAAACGATGATTAAGCCATAGATCAACTTGGTGTAGAAACCAGTCAAACCAACGGCAACCGTGGCGGCTTCGATTGCACCAATGATGAAAGCTCCGAGGAAGGTTCCAAATATTGTACCTACACCGCCAAATACGGATGTACCGCCGAGGAAAACTGAAGCAAGCGTACTCAATAGATAACCCTCACCTAGACTGGGCCAGAAAAAAGTAACAAAAAGGCTGGCAATTACTCCCGCAAAAGCAGAAATCACACCAACCAGGACAAATACCAGGATACGTGTTCGGCGAGTATTGACTCCCATCAATGCAGCGCTCTGTGCGTTGTCACCTATCAGATATACATGAGCGCCGAATCTGGTGCGGTTTAAAAGTATCCAGCAAATTATGGCGATAATTACCAGCCATATAAACTGCATTGGAAGCACCCCGCCGATTTTAGCAACCAGGAAGGGGTGTAAGAGTGTCTCTTTCGAATAAACGAGGGTACCACTACTCCCTTCCGTGAGGACAAGTACCATTCCGCGCCAGAAGAACTGGGTACCGATCGTTGCAACCAGAGAAGGGATTCCTAAAAATACAACAAGTACACCATTCAATAGGCCAGCAGATACCCCCATCGCCAGAGCAGCGGCGAAAGCCAGCCAGATTAATCCGGTTGCATCGTAGGTAAGGATGAAGGCAACCATTCCCATCGCCATTATGGAGGGGAAGGAAAGGTCAATCTCCCCAGTGATCACGGCAATAGTCAAAGGCATGGCCATTATGGCAAAGAATGGAATAGTAGCCATAAATGCCCAGTAGATATTTGGGGAAAGAAAAGCATCCGGCGCAGCAAAAATAAACAATGCCCACAAGGCGATAAAAACAGCAAAAATCCCTAGTTGAGTCCCATTCTGCCGGGCAAATTTCGAGAGACTGAATTTCTCTTTGTATTCAAGTACGGCGGTGTCTTCCGTTTGTTTTTCAAGCGTATCATCCATGGCAAACAATCCTCGACCTGATTTTATTCACTGATTAAGAGAGAACACCGGTTTCAGCAACCCGGTACATTTTGTCCATGAGATCATCGAGGCTGATATCCTTGGTGACGAATTCACCTGCCACTTTGCCACGGTCGATAACGACCACGCGATCAGCGACAGAATAAACATGGAAAATATTATGGTCGATAAATACTGCAGCTTTTCCTGCCTCTTTGATACCGCCTACGAACTCTATCAATCTCCTGGTCTCTTTCAATGAAAGTCCCATCGTGGGTTCATCCAGGATGATGATATCGGCATCGAAATAGAGCGCTCGGACTATTGCCACACCTTGCTTCTCACCACCTGAAAAGGTGCGTATAGGGGAATCTGGACTTACAGCAGCTGAGGTGAAACCCATTGATTGGACCATCAATCGATGGGTTTCTTGCTTCATTTCTTTTATTTTCAAGAAACCGGCCTTGTTTATGAGTTCACGACCGAGGAAAATGTTCCTCCAAAGAGTTTGCAGCTCTGCCAGGGCTCGCTCCTGGTATACCGTTTCAATACCCATTTTGCGAGCTTTAGGTACGGTCAGATCGTCTATTTTCTGACCATTCAGATACATTTCACCTTCATCTGGTTTATAGTAACCCGTGATGATCTTAATTAACGTAGATTTTCCTGCGCCATTATCTCCTAACAAGCCAACGACCTCATTTTCCCCCAAAATAAAGTCGACATTCTGAAGCGCCTTCACTTCTCCGAAGGTCTTGGATACATTTCTTAATTCAACACGATTTGCCATTCCTGACCTCCAAGATTTGAAACGAGGACTAAACAGAGAGAATTGTTCTGCGTTAGATTATGCGATGATTCTCAACTATTTAGCCCTCGTAACGATCGGTTTTCAGCTTATCCACTTTCAAAAAATCCGGTTGCGGATCAAGGATAAACGGCAAGGGTGTATTACCGAATTTGCTGATCAACCAGATCGGCGAGTAACTCTACATTGTCTGCGTGGGCAAAGCCTGCGCCGGTATCGATATGTAGACCCGTGAATGCAAAGTTGTCGGTCAAGCAGATCTGCAGGACAGATAGGTAGCCTTGCAGCCATTGCTGTTGATCGATCACCAGATCGGTCCATCCACCGCGGATTGCTTCAACAGTGGCGGAAGAGAGGTCAAAACCAGCACCGATAACATCATCAGGACCGAAGCCAGCGCTGCTCAGGTAGGTTTCCAGGGTGGCGGTTAACGCACCGTGGTCTGTTACGACCAGTTTCACATCCGGGTTAGCGGAAGCGTAACCGACGAATTCAGATACACCAGCTGCTGCATCTGCGTTGGTTGCATCGTCAATTTCTAAGTAATCGACAACCAAACCAGCATCTTCGAGGGCATCAACGACACCTTGTGTGCGTTCGCCTCGTCCAGCTTGTGCCAGTAGACCCCAAACGAAAGCCCGATCGCCTTCTGCGAGACCAAAGCGAGCTACGGCTTCGGAACCCAGGGCGTAACCGGCGTCATACAGAGTTGCGCCCACATAACCAAAGCCAGCCGAGCCGTATTTTCCCTGGAGGCGGGCCAGCTGGGTGTTCATACTAGTTACGATTATGCCCTGAGCTTCAGCATCATCGACCAAGGATTCGAAGGCATCATCACCGGGATGACCCATGATGGCGATGCCATCTGGATTGAGTGCAGCCGCTTGAGCAAATTGGGTCACCATATTCTCTGGGTTCCAATCCGACCAGACATATTCCACGTCTGCGCCCAAATCTGCCTGGGCTGCTAAAGCTCCATTATAGACAACAGTTGCGAATGGGCCACCAGGGGAGCCGCCGGGGAAGAAGACGATCTTTGTATCTGAACACCACTTGTCCTCCGCTGCCGGCGCAGGCCCTTCTTCCTCAGTCGGTTCTTCAACAACGACTTCCTCAGTTGGTTCTTCTACCACGGCTTCCTTAGTGGGTTGTTCTGCTACCACTTCCTCAGTCGGCTCCTCAACCTCTACTGGTGCTTCAGTGGCAGCAGGTTGACAGGCTGAAAGGATCAAGCCAGCGATTAATAGTGCAGCTAATATCCAAAAAAGTCGCTTATTCATTTTCTATCTCCTATTCTTTCTCTTAATGATGGGAATTGTTAGTGTATTCCTAAACAAACTTGATGGTGTATCTGTATTCACACTCCATTTGCACCTCCTTTTCTCGGTATTGAGCTTGGTTGGGGTAAGATCGATAGATCTTTGATTGCAACTTAATTCAGGCTGCATTCAAACCCAATATTTGATACGATTTAGGATATCAAGTTCCTCTTGCTCATCTTCAATCGCTACCCACAGAAATAATCCCTTTGGATCCATTGCATCGATAAAATCGTTCAAGTCTTCTACGCTCAAATCGACAATCACCGGCATGCCTTTTGCCTGCATTTCTTTAATCAATGGTACCCACTGCATGATTGGATAATTGTCGCCGACACCTTGAACCCACTGCAGCGCATGAACTTCAGGCACACTCAAGATCGTCTCCAAATGTTTGGCGACACCGTAGCCATCAACATGAAAAATGTTGTGGGACATGGTTCTGATCTCCTGCTGGAGGATCGGCAGCCCGAATTCCTTAAAAAATTTCTTAGAGATCAGCGCTGAAAAATCACAGCTGGGGATATGCATCCTGCCAAACGACGGAATTCCCATCCAGCTGACGGAAAGCTGTCCCTTTTCCTTTAGCATAGCATCAAAGTGGTCGTAAATAAATTCGAAATCCGCAATCGCCCGATCTGCCAATCGTCGTACCTGGTCCGGGTGGTCGTATAAGTCATAGCACAGCTGCAGGGGATCCCGCCAGGCTGCCACGCAATCTAAACCTGGATGGAGATCTGTGTAACCGACCAGGAATTGTCCTTCACAACGCTCTAATGCGTGCTGGGTTAAATCTTCAATCTTTTTGAAGTATTCATTATTTGGATCAAAGATTAGCTGATCGGCATCCTCCCACTGGCGTACGAAGGGTATTGAGTAGGAAGTGACCTCTCCGAATTCTAACTCTGCTCCATAGATAGCGGCATATACATCCGGACCGAGATTGGGAAAATACACAGGGAAGGTTTCGCCATGGAATCGGCGACCTTCGATCGATTTTAGGAATAGATTGACCTGTAATTCGCTGTCGAACCACCAACTTTTCTTCTGCTCTCTCGACAGATGGGCAATATCCTCGGTCGCTTCTTCCAGGAAAGCATTATGTGCCATGAAGCGGATCGGTGGTCGATCGATGATCTCATTTTCAAACCAGGCGTAGACTCTTTTCATGGCCATATCAAACTGCGGCATGGCCTCGAGTTCAATC
>JALHTN010000532.1 GCA_022865865.1 Anaerolineales bacterium | reverse complement strand
CGCCGAATCGAGTGAGGAGAGCTCGATAAGAATCCTTCTGAATACAATTTGATATCCCACCTTAGTTTGGATGGTGAAGTGGGATATCGATAGATTGTTAAACGTTCATAAGCTGTATTGGTCCAAATATTTGGCGAAGAGGTCAAGAACTTGGGGCAGGTTATCCCTTCCGAAACCAACACGCACGTGCTGATCATCATATTGGAATACCCGCTAGGGCGCCAGCATAATACCGGTTTCGGCGACCAGCTGCTCACAAAAGTCATAGGTATCAGCGATGCCCAGCATTCTGGGGAAACAGATTGAGCCCCCAATAGGACGGTTCCAGCTGAACTGATCCTGGTGCTCTGTAATGAAGGTGTCAAGCACAGCCACATTCTTGCGAACTCGTTCGATCTGCTGTCCAATAATGCCATCCTTGTTCCTCAATGCGATAATCGCCAGCAGCTCGCTGGGCGCGCTGGCGCAGATGGTCGTGTAGTCCTTGAGCCTGCTGATTTGCTCTAAAACTTCACGATCCTGGGATGCCAGCCAACCAACCCGCAGTCCGGGCAAACCAAAGGATTTTGATAAACCAAAAAGGGAAAAAGCGCGCTCGTACAGCTCACACGCTGCCGGAAGCGTCGTACCAGGCTTGACCTCCAGGTAGCGGTACATCTCGTCTGACAGCAGGTACGCACCTTGGCTGCGGACAAGGTCCACGAGGGCAGCAAACTCATCTTTTGTCGGTACAAATCCAGTTGGGTTGTGCGGAAAGTTAACCACTACCAGCTTGGTGTTGGCTCTCATTTTTTCGGCCAGTTCATCGATTGGGAAGTTCCAGCCTTGCTTCTCATCAGGTTCCCAGGTCGAGATTTCGCAGCCAATTGACCGGGCTACCTCATATAAAGACTGGTAGCCGGGGTACGTGCAAATAACATGGTCCCCTGCCTGCAGCACTGCGCGCATGAAAAGGTAGATGCCTTCCTCAGGTACAACCACCAGCACTTCTGCTTGATCAACTCCCTGGTAAATTTGAGCAATCTCCTCTCGAAGTAATGGATGCCCCCACGATTCCGTGTATCCCAATTTCAATTGCTCCCACAGGTTGCTCATTTCCGCATCTGCCATCTCCAGCAGTTCCTTCATGGATAAAGACTCACAGTCAGAGCTGGAAAGCAGGTAACGAGCAGAGAACTCGTATTTTGCGAAGTAGCGCTCGAGTTGAAAAGGTGCAATTTCCATGGCTACCATCCTTCTTCTGGTCTTCGGAGAATCTCAGGTGAGACAACGTTTAGCTGAAAAAATTGATGATCAGGATTTCTTTTTTGTTGGTTTGGGCTTTAGTGTTTTGACATACTCATAACTGAGATCAAGGTATTCCTTCAGTTCTTCAGTATTCTCCAACAATTCCTCCGATACGGTCACATATTCTTTCATTATCGCGCCATGGGACTCAAACAGGGTGGTATTGTACTGCCTAAGGAAGGCTTCCCTTTCATCTTTAGGAAGCCTGAGACCCAAGGTACCGGTCTTCGATAGATAGGTAAACATATGACCATTCAGAGAAGTGTATGGCATGCTGACCCCTTTCCTTTCGATGTTCGGATTAGTGGCGATCAGCTGGTCATATAAATCGATCTTATCCTGGGGAGGGAGGTTGGATGTTTTGCTCATCATTACTCCTTAATGTTAACCTGAAATTGAGCGAAGTGTCCTGATTTGTGAATCAGCGGGATGTCAATAGATTGTCTTCCGATACTTAAAATTCAAAAACATTGGTAACAAGGTTATCATAATTCTTCATTTATCCAGGCGCTACTTATCCTTTCGCTCTCCAATCATTCAAAACAGAATTAATCGCTGAAATAATTATTGTAGAATTACCAAGCAACTATTCAGCAGTCACCTTCGTAAACTGTGAGGATGCAAGGAATATCCATTGTTTTGACTTACCCTGACAGATTTTGGAGAGAAGCGCGTTAATATTAATTAAAGGGATGTTCGTGAATTCCCGGGACCAGCATACAAGAATTTCGATGAGATTCAAAACTGACGAGCAATCTCTGATTGATAAAGCCAGCCACGATCCACAGGCTTTTGCTGCACTTTATGACCGTTATATTGAGCAGATCTACCGCTATGCATTGCGCCGCACCGGAGACCGCGTACTGGCTGAAGATGTCACCAGCGCCACGTTCGAGAAAGCACTGCGCCATTTGCGGTCACATGGCTGGAAGGGAAAGAGTTATAAGGCCTGGCTGTACATGATTGCCAGTCAACAGGCTATCGAACTACACCGCAGGGATCAGCGCTACATTGCTCTTCCGGCCGATATGACTGCGACCATCG
>JALHTN010000531.1 GCA_022865865.1 Anaerolineales bacterium | reverse complement strand
CCTTCCGACCTGACCTTTCTATGGGATGAATGCCCCCGCTGTTTTTACCTGAAAGTAGTGCGAAATTTCAACCGTCCCGGGCTCGCTTTCCCAAAGATCTTTACCCGCATCGATCGCCTGATGAAGGAATTTTTCTATCAACTGCCCGCAGAAGAGATTTCACCCGCGCTGCCACCCGGTCAGGTGGCTTATGCTGACAAATGGGTCTACTCCGCACCGATTTCATTCCCCCATCACTCTTCCAGCTGTTATATCCGGGGAACATTTGATACTGTCCTCCAGTTCGATGATCAAAGCTTTGCAGTGGTGGATTTCAAGACCTCGCAGCCAAAAAGTGAACATGTCGCTTTCTATTCTCGGCAGCTGCATGCCTATTCATACGCTTTAGAAAATCCGCATCCAGGAAAATTTTCGTTGAGTCCTATAACCGTGCTAGGTTTATTGTGTGTGGAACCTGTACAAATGAACCGGACCGAGCAGGGAAACCTGGCTTATGAAGGCCAGGTCACCTGGTTGGAATGCCCCAAAGACGATAAAACTTTCTTGGAATTTATTGATGGTGTCTTAGAGGTGCTCGACGCACCTGCTCCCCCAGCTGCACATCCCAAATGCAGTTTTTGTAATTATCGAGAAAACGCTCGTCAAACTGGATACTGATTCCCAGTCCCAAAATTCAAGGAGCAAAAATGATCGATTTGACCTCAGACTTCGGAAAACGCGCTGCACGTCGTTTAGCGGAAGATGAAATCATCTGGCTGACGACCACCGATAATCAGGGTACTCCCCAACCCCGACCGGTGTGGTTTTTATGGAGCGGAGAAACCATTTTAATTTTTTCCCGACCTCAAGCCCATAAAGTTTCCCATATCAAATTGCATCCCAGGGTTGCCCTGAATCTTGATAGTGCAAACTCAGGTGAAGATATTGTTGTTCTGCTCGGTACAGCACTGATCGATCCATCACCAATTTCACCAGCAGAAATGGAAGCATATATTGAGAAATACCGCCAGGGGTTGGTAAGTATAAATATGACCGAGAGTGAATTCAAAGACTCTTACCGTACAACCATCCGGGTAACACCCACTCACCTGCGAGGTCATTAGAACCAATACTATCTGGATTGATCGAAAGCTGTTTATTGACAGTCGGAATAAGTTGTTATAAACTCTTTATTGTTCTATCCCAATTAATAATTTCCGATGTAGGTACGCTCCTTCGTTAACTTTTCTACCGGAAAGCATGCATTGAGTATGATTAGTACCTGACTATGGAATATTTTGCAATAAATAATAAATATTGTGGGGGAGAAATCCTGAGTTCCCTGAATGAAGGAAACCTGTTTACTCTCTTTCTGCGCGAAACAAACGCATGCCAGATCAATTTGTGGTATCGGTTTGGTTAAAGTGTGTTCGAATTTCTGTACCAGTACATAGCTCGTTTCATTAGCTAATTTTTCAAGGAGGTGATGAAACATCCGTAAATGATGATTTTAAAAATTTCTGAATGTATAGGTGACATTGGCAATTTGTAAATTATGTTGATCTTTAATCCAAAGTTAGGAGAGAAAAAATGAAGAAACGATATTTGTTACTTGTATTGAGCTGGATTTTTATAGGTGCATTCTTGATCAGCGCCTGTGCTCAATCTACCGAACCTACCATCGTGATTGGTATCAATGCACCTCTGACCGGTGATATTCCAAAAGTAGGTGAGGGCACTAAGTTTTCTGCTGAGATGTGGCTGGAGGATATAAACGCAGCAGGTGGACTTGAAGTTGGTGGAAAGAAATATCCCGTGGAACTGGTTATTGAGGACAACGAATCCAAGGCAGAATCTGCCACCAAGGCCAACACGAAATTAATCTCCCAGGACGAAGTTCTGGTGATCGTTGGGCCACAATCATCAAAGCAAGCAGTACCAGCTGGCGGCGTGGCAAACGACAACGAAACACCGATGGTAAGCCCCTGGTCGACCAACCCCAATACGACCCTCGATCGTCCATGGGTATTCCGGACCCCCTTCCTGGACCCTTTCCAAGGACCCGTTGTAGCCAATTTTGTTAACGAGGAATTTGGCTTTACAAAAGCCGCTGTGCTCTACGACGTGGCTAGCGACTATCCCAAGGGTTTGGCAGAATTCTTCAAGAGTGCCTGGGAGGATCTCCACGGACCTGATTCTGTCGTGGCTTATGAAAGTTTTACGACCAAAGATTCTGATTTCTCCGCCCAGTTGACCAAGATCCGAGAGTCTGGCGCTGAATTCATCTTCACGCCCCAATACTACAATGAGGTTGCTCTAATCGCACAGCAAGCGCACGAATTAGGATGGAACGCACCCATTGTTGGTAGCGATAGCTGGGGTTCAGCCGAGCTCATGAACCTGTGTGGTGAGGATTGTGTTGGTCTGTTCTTCAGCACCCACTATGCTGCGGCAGGCGCGACCGGTGCCACCAAGGAATTTATCGATCGCTATAATGATAAACATGGCTATATACCCGACGATGTTGGCGCACTCACCTGGGATACCATGCTCATCATCCAGAAAGCCATACAGGATTGTGGTGAGATAACCGGGGATATCACCGCAGATCGAGCCTGTGTTCGCGATGCTCTGGCAAATATTAAGGATTTTGAGGGTATCACGGGGACGATGACTTTCACCGAACAGGGTGACCCGATTAAATGCGCAGTGATCGTCAAGATCAGTGATGAAGGTGAGTTTGAATTCTATCAGCAAGTGTGCCCGTAGGTGATGGGTAGATAAGAATACTCCCCACATTCTCCCTTTGACTCAGCTGAGCTGAGTCGGAACCGATTTATGAGGAGGGCGGGTTGGATGGATTATCGATCACCCGCCCTCCATTAACAAGGAGGTCTGATCGCTATGGAATTTTTCCTCCAAATGGTGGTAAACGCCCTTCAGCTGGGCAGCTTTTACGCCTTGATCGCCCTCGGGTATTCAATGGTTTATGGTGTCCTATTATTGTTTAATTTTGCTCATGGTGACATATTTATGGTCGGCGCCTACATCGGTTTCTTTATCGCCACTGGGGTTCTTGCTTTGGCGGCATTGATGTCCATTGTTGTACCCGGCTGGTTGATATTAGTGGTGACTATCCTCCTGGCCATGTTTCTGACTTCCTTTGTTGGGATAACCGTCGAGAGGATTGGTTATCGGCCTTTACGCAACGCCCCACGCGCCTCAGCAGCTATCACGGGTCTAATGATCGGTATCATTCTGGAGACTGGAATTCTAGCCCTATTGGGTGCAGAGCGGTTAGCCTTCCCTGACCTCATCGAATCAGCTACCTACCAGATTTCTGGTGTCTTTATCACCAATAAGAAGATTATGATCGTTGTTGTTGCTGTGCTGCTGATGTTAGCTTTGCATCAATTTGTCCAACGAACGAAGTGGGGCATGGCTATGCGTGCGACGGCTTTCGATTTTGTGGTGGTGCCTTTAATGGGTGTGCCGCTCAATAATATCGCTGCGCTCACATTTGCCCTTGGATCGGGTCTGGCAGCAGCTGCTGGGATTCTATTCAGCGTCGCTTTTCCAGTTATGGACCCGTATATGGGAATAACCTTTGGCTGGAAGGCATTTGTGGCTGCAATCTTGGGTGGTCGCGGCTCCATTCTGGGTGCTGCGGTAGCCGGATTTATGCTGGGGTTCATTGAGATTTTTGTGGCAGCATTTTTCCCTTCAACGCTGCGCGATCTGATTGCATACTCCATCATTCTGGTTATCCTGGTCTTCAGACCCCACGGCTTATTCGGTGAGACATACACTGCCCAATTGAGGTTGTAGATCCAGTACCATTCAGATCCTAGATACGAGGTAAAAATATGGCAGTAACAAGCGAAACAATACCCACAAGCCGGGAACGACTTGATCTGCTTAAAACAAAGATTTCAGCGCCCTTCGTTATGGTGCCAATTCTTGGCTGGTTATTTGGCGCGCTGGTGGCGGTCTCGCTTGAACAGCTGATTGGTCTGCAGCTGGCGAGAGCTCTGGGCATGCCCAGAATCCCTGCTCTGTTTGGCATTGTCATAGCCCTCCAAAAACCCGAGTTGATCCCCAGTGCCATCTTGTACGATTTGCTAATCTATGTGCTGCCGATTCTCTTGGCAGCCAGGTTGATTGCTACTCCATCCAATTGGTTTTCAGCCAAAATGTTTAATTTCCGAAATTGGTTTTCCGTCCTTTTTCATCTCCTATTGTTATATTTCATCCTGCATCTTTGGTCTGATATCAACGACTACCGCCTGCTGGTTGTCAGGCTGATCCTGGTTGCCATCATCATTACCCTTAGCTTAAACCTTATTAATGGTTATATGGGCGAATTCTCCTGCTCGCATCCCGGATTCATCGCACTGGGAGCTTACGGGGCTTCGGTTTTCACAGTCGGGTTGTTTGTTAACGACAATATTCTCGGAGCAGCGCTTCTTCCGGAGAGTTTAGGGAGATTCTTGTTTCCAATCGGATTGTTAATAGGTGGTGTAGCAGCTTCGCTGGGCGCCATCCTGGTCGCTGTCCCATCTTTCAAAACCAGAGGTGACTACTTAGCAATTATTTCATTAGCCTTCATGTTCATGGTCAAGAGCTTTTTGGAGAATCTTGAGGTGGTTGGAGGTTCACGTGGCTTAGGCGGTCAACCAGATTGGGCAACTCTCCCAACCGTCTTCCTGTGGACCATTTTGGGAATCTGGATCATGAACAATTTTGTCCGTTCGACATTAGGCAAATCTCTTAATGCTGTGCGAGATGGTGAAATCGCAGCAGATGCAATGACCGTCAACACTCGCCGCACAAAATTTGTCGCATTCTTGTTCGGCGCATTTTGGGCTGGTGTCGCAGGCGGTCTTTTTGCACATGTGATCCGCTACGTTAATCCCAGCACATTTGGGATCCAGATGCTGGCTGAAGTCCTGGCAATGGTCTACTTTGGAGGCTTGAATTCAGTCCAGGGTTCTATCGTCGGTGCATTAAGCATCAACTTGTTAAGTGAAGCATTGCGACCTTTGGAAATCTACAAGTGGCTTGTGATCCCGCTCCTGCTGATCATCGTGATGATCACTCGACCAACAGGATTGATATCATTCACAGAGTTCGACTTCACGCAAACCATCAAGCCCAAACAAAAGCCGGAAGAGGGGGTGTAGCATGGCAATACTTCAAGTCGATCAAATGACTCACTACTTTGGTGGGTTACGCGCAGTGAGCAATT
>JALHTN010000530.1 GCA_022865865.1 Anaerolineales bacterium | reverse complement strand
GGTCGATTTCTTTTTTTTGGGTGATGGCGGTCTGCCTCGACATCGGTGATGTCATTTAACAGATACACCGAGCTGGAGATTAGGCAAAAGAGGATAAAACCCGAGAAAGTAACCAGAAAAGCCTGAATATCCAGCAACTTCTCGTCGAATACGAGTGCGGTGAAGATCAATACATTCTTCATCCACTGCTTTGGTCGCATGGATATTAGCAAAGCGCCCAGGATCTGAATAACCATGGGTGGAATTATACTTGCATTTATTAATATTAATTGCACCCTGGCTTACATTTCCATTAATTCTTATCCTGACGTATAATTTTAATGTGGATCCGATAGCTGAAAGACAATCCCCGCGCAACATTCTCGCCGGACAGCTAAGGCGAGATTTTGTTGTGCTGCCAAATGGTGAAATCCGATTGGATGTCCCTGGTGGCAACCTGCTGTATGCTGCAGCGGGTTTAGCTGTTTGGGAGCCATATCCTCGACCGGGTTTAGTATCGCGGGTTGGTGAGGATTTCCCCAAAGAATGGCTGGCAGAGTTTTCCCAGCATGGATTTGATGTGCGGGGGATCAATGTTCTAGATCAACCGGTTGATTTACGATCCTTTTATGCCTATCGCGATCCAACCCAACGAGTCGAAGAAGACCCAATGGCTTATTTTTCCGGGCTTGGAAAACCATTCCCTAAAGACCTTCTTGGATATCGATCGGGGAACACCGGACCAGATAGCCGCACACGATTATCCACGACATCCTTAAGACATGTCGATTTCGTCCCCGAATACCTGGAAGCGACGGCTGCGCATATTTGTCCTGTTGATTACCTGACACATAGCTTACTACCGGCAATCTTGCGCCAGGCTGGTTTCACCATGATTACCCTCGATCCATCGCCGGGGTATATGGTCCCCGCCTTCAGGGATGATATCGCGTCGATTGTGACCGGTCTGAACGCATTTCTTCCGTCAGAAGAAGAAGCCCGCGCTCTATACCATGGTACCAGTCCTGATTTATGGGAGATAGCAGAAATATTTTCCTCATATGGTTGTGAAATCATCGTGATCAAGCGTGGGGAACGTGGGCAATTTCTCTATGATTCGAGCACACGTAAACATTGGGAGATCCCAGCTTACCCTGTTGAAATCATTGATCCCACAGGAGCTGGGGATGCATTTTGTGGTGGTTTTCTAGCAGGTTTCCGGCGAACTTTTGACCCAGTTCAGGCGGCTGTTTTTGGAAATATCTCTGCCTCTCTGGTGATAGAAGGACAAGGACCTTTCTATGCGTTGGATTCGCTGCCTAGTCTTGCACAAGCACGCTTCGAAGCGCTTCTGCAATCCGTGCGAGAGGTATAGAACGAAATGAACCCCCAAACCGTTGAGCGAGTCATCGGCATGGCTATTCAGGTACAGCAGATACCCGCTCCAACTTTTTCCGAAGGGCGAAGGGCGGAATTTATCCGTTCGCGCTTTGTTCAAGAGAACCTGGAGGAGATCGAGATTGACGCGATGGGCAATGTCCTCGGGTGCTTACCAGGAAATGGTTCAGCACCACCTATCATCGTTTCCGCCCATTTGGACACCGTATTTCCGGAGGAAACAGATTTACGCGTTCAGCAATTCCCAGATAAAGTCGCTGGTCCGGGTATTGGCGATAATTCTGTCGGAGTGGCGGGATTATTCGGATTGTTATGGGAACTCTATGATCGCAAATTGGAACTTGCTTCTGATTTGTGGTTGGTGGCCAATGTTGGTGAGGAAGGTTTGGGTGATCTGTGCGGGATGCGGGAGGTGGTTAATCGCTTTGCAGATCTAGCCCAAGCATATATCATTTTAGAAGGGATGGCATTAGGTCAGGTTTACCATCGAGGTTTGGGTGTTAGCCGTTTTCGGATCAGTGTAACTACAGTGGGTGGACATTCGTGGGTCGATTATGGCAAGCCATCGGCAATACATGAACTAGCTGGGATTGTCACTCGATTGCTTGAGATACCAATAAGCGAATCACCACGGACAACGATGAATGTGGGGGTGATATCGGGTGGTACAACCATCAACACGATTGCCGCCGAGGCACATATGGAATTAGATTTGCGTTCCGAAGATTTAGCTGAATTGGACCAATTGGTGGGCGCGGTGAATGAAATTCTCCGAGATTGCCAAAAACCCGGCATTCAGGTACATGCAGAATTAATCGGTCAGCGGCCAGTAGGTGAGATCTCGCAGGACCATCCATTGGTAGCGTTAGCCATCAATAGTTTGGCTCGGGTTGGAATTCAACCACGCTTAAATATCGGCTCTACGGATGCAAACATCCCACTGAGCTTAGGTTATCCAGCAATCTGTCTCGGATTGACAACGGGGAATGGAGCCCATACGGTTGGTGAATATGTCAATATCTCCCCCCTTCAGGTCGGTCTTGAGCAATTGACGCTGGTTATTGAAGGATTGGACCGCGGTTAATTATTTACTCTTACACGCACGTCGACAGCAAAAGCACCCTTTCCAAGTGCCAGAACACTTAAAGGATTGATTTCGATTTCTGCGAGCTGGGGGTAATCCGAAGCCAGCAGTGCAAGCCGCAATAAAGCATCAATAACTGCCTCCTGGTCAGCGGGT
This sequence comes from Anaerolineales bacterium, assembly GCA_022865865.1. The sequence continues at coordinate 2,549 of JALHTN010000530.1, read as the reverse complement.
GGTAGGTTGCGGAAACCCCCTAGTTTTTTACCCGCCCAAGTAGCAGCTACCATTTGTTCGGCTTCTGTGATCGAGAGAGGGGCCAACCCAAACCGAACATCTTTCAACTTTTCTACTTCTATTCCACCTGACCCAAACATCACCAAAGTACCAAACTGACTATCCTGAATTGCTCCAATAATTACATCCTGTCCTATGGACAGCATCTGCTGCAGATGCACACCAGAGATCTCAGCTTCTGGCAGGGCCGCACGGCTGTTATCCGTGACAGTTTGAAAACCATTCAATACCTCATGGGAGTCATGCAAATTCAGCAAAACTCCCCCAACATCTGATTTATGTGTGATCTGGGGTGATGAGATTTTCATCGCGACAGGATAACCCAACTCTTGAGCGATTTCAACAGCCTGGTCCGCTGTCCGGGCAAGCCGGGGCTGCATGGTGGGGATACCATAAGCGTTAACCAAATCAAATGCATCCTCGTCAGTAAGGAATCCAGCGGATTGATAATTTGCCAAGATCGAATCAACACGTTTGGATTGAATGTCTGAGAAGCGCTGCGGCGCATCATCTTGGCGGACACTCATCGTAGAAAGGTATTCTGAGCGCTGAGTGAGGGCAGCCAGGGCTTCTGCGGCGCGTTCAGGGAAGCGATATTCCGGTACTCGCGCAGCACGAAAATGTTCTATCGCCTCTTGAATCAACCTTTCGCCCATCAAAGCAACCACGATCGGTTTATCTGCAGTGTAAATAACGGGAATGATCGCTTTTGCTATCCCTCCGGCGGTATGCATAGGTGGGGGAGGTAATATCACCATCACACTATCTACACTGGTATCTGCTAAGAGCACCTGCAGGCAGCTCGCATATTGGTGAGGTGTAGCGGCTGCCAGCATGTCGACCGGATTCTTCAGGCTTGCTGCCGGATTGAGAAGGCCTTGTAGGGACGTTTCAGTCTCCTGGCTCAAGCGAGCAAGCTGGAGATCTCTTGATTCAAGCGCATCAACCGCAGTGACACCTGGACCACCGGCATTGGTTAATACCGCGACTGAAGATCCTTTGGGGAGGGGACACCAGGCCAGTGCCCGCGCCCAATCGAAGAGCTGTTCAGTCGTTTCAGCCCGGATCACTCCGGCCCGGCGAAAAGCAGCATTGTAGGCACTTTCCAAACCTGCCAGGGCGCCAGTATGTGAGGCTACGGCTTCTTGACTGCGCTCAGACCGACCGACTTTCAACGCTACAATTGGTTTTACTCGGGATACATTCTGGGCCTGCTCCAGGAAGTGCCGCCCATCGCTTACGCCCTCAAGATAAAGGGCGATTACCCGGGTGTATGGATCCTCTGCGACTGGTGACAGCAGATCTGATTCGGTCACATCGCACTGGTTGCCCAGGCTGACGAGACGAGAAAGACCGAAGCCTTGACCGCGCGCCCAATCAATCACTGCAGAGCATATCGCTCCAGAGTGAGATATAAAGGCAATATCTCCCGGGGTTGGTCCGGGTGGTGAGAGGAAGGTCGTGTCTATCGGGGAATGCGTATCGATTAATCCAATACTATTCGGACCTAATAGCCTCACGCCATAATTCCTGGCAATATCCAGGCATTGTTCTTCCAGTTCAGCACCACTCGGTCCTGTCTCCCGGAATCCTCCCGATGCGATAATCAGGGCTTTAATTCCCCGCTGACCGCAATCTTCGATTGCCTTTGGAATGGTTTGCGCAGGGATCAGCAGAACACCCAAATCAACCGGGTCCGGTGTTTCCTGGATATGGCGATAAATTGGGAGACCCATCAAACTGTGACCCTTGATATTAACCAGATGGATTGCTCCCTGGTAACCACTTTGCACAAGATTGCGCGCAAGCCCATAGCCCAACTTCGTGGGATCAAGTGATGCGCCGATGATGGCAACGCCTTGTGGGGAGAAAAAATGTCGAAGTGAAGGATCGCTTTTCATGAATACTTTATCTCAATTCTTGCCTTATTCTTGAATTCCAATTCGAATGAAAAGATTCCAGGTGAACCTGATTCCAATGAAATCCGGGCATTTTTTGAACAAGCCTCCTCAACCTGGCCAGGTATAGCAAGTTCAATCTGTCCATGGGAATTTCCAGGACGTGCTAATTCAAATTCAAGGGATTTGTCATGCGGCCACCAATTGCAAACCTCAAGTCCCTGCGAGATATGCAAATTGCTGCCCAGATATTGAGGCGTGTATGGATGTCGGGGTCGCAAAGCCAGCAATACTACCCCGTGAGAAGGAATCTGCTCAAAAGTGAGACCCTTTTCAGCAGAACCGTTATTTTGGATCAGGTGAGTTTTACCCATCCAAAAATCCCTGGCATACATTTCCTGGCTTTCCTTCAGGTAAAAATCATTTATTTTTAGGAATTTGTCATGGGCTGCCTCTTTCCAATTGAAGAGGGCAACCAGGTGCCAGGGACCGGTGGGTCCGTCCAGATCGAGTTGGACACGCTCTGGTGTTGTGCTATCGAACCAATCGAGGATATAGGGTCGTTTGCCAATTAATGGCAGCAGGACTTTT
>JALHTN010000529.1 GCA_022865865.1 Anaerolineales bacterium | reverse complement strand
CATCACCGCGCCAATACCTTTGCGCCTGAAATCCGGATGTGAGAAAGCAATTTGAAATCCGATCCACTTACCTTCACCATCAATATTCCACTCTACACGCCCATATGCGACCGGTTGATCGTTGATTTCAACAAAGAGAATATCCCGGTACAGATCACAATTGTTTAAATGCTCATATACGCGAGCAATATCCTCCAGGGTATCCGTGCGATCAACCTGGTCGGGGCCTTTGCTGGCATTGATTAAATCCAGTATATTCTGATAATCGGACTTCCCACGGAATCCCCGGAATTCCAGACCAGGAATATCTGGAGCATAAGGTAAAGTGATATTTTCTTGTATTACTGGTTGAGCAGTCATTTCTTTTTCCTCTTATTATGATAAACCTCATATCTATTGATTTGATTGTGTCTGATCGTCTTTTTCAGGTAGTTTAAATTTGAAATAAACCGGGATAATGGCCAACAATCCTGCCCAAGCGGTCAAGGTAAAAGTAAAGCGTGGGCTGACCCTTTCCCACAGCTGGGCTCCGATCAATGGGGCAGGCAAAGAAACCACCCCAAGGCTGGTTTGGAATAGACCAAATGCAGTCCCACGTATTTTTTCCGGAACGGCCTTGCTGATCAGCGACTGGTAAGCGGGAGACATCAAACCAACTCCTAAACCAAACAAAGCCCAGGCAGCTGCATAACCGATGAAATCGGAAACGCGTATGAAGGTCATCATGGCCAGGAATTCGAACAGGAAACCAAGCATGATTGGCAAACGATCGCCCTTCTTGTCGGCCAACCAACCAGCTGGCATGGTGGTCAGCATCATGAAGATACCGAAAATCGATTCGAGCCAACCGATTTGTTGGATTGACATGCCGCCGATATCCTGTAAATAAATTGGTACCAGTGTAAAAGACATCGAGAATGCCACATCTCGCACACCATCGGTGAGCAGGATCCAGGTAACCAAACCTCCCGCCATGATCATGCCCACCATCAGACCCAGGTCGCGCTTCAAGCTGACGAGAGACAGTTTTTTGGGGTCTGATTCTTCCGTTCTGGCGGCTGTGCGCGCCATGGCGACACGAATGATTGTAGCGATCAAATATAAACCTCCTGCGACGCCCAACATGATCCGAAATCCATAGGTGTCAGCAAGCCATCCCCCCAATGGGGGTCCAATGACTGCCACGATCATGAAAATGGTTTCCGTGATACCGAAAACTCGCGCCCGGCTCTCTTCTGCGGACTCTTCAGCAATAAAGGCGCTGAAGCTGGGTCCCACCAGTGAACGAGTAATCGAGGATAGACCTTCTCCCACCAACACCCACTGCCAGGTCGGTGCCAGGATCAGACCAAGGTAGGAAAACACACCTGCGACGCTGCCCATAGCAATACTGCGCAGGCGCCCTAATGAATCGGAGATCCAGCCACCCAGGATTTGTAAAGCCAGGGGGACGATCTGCGAAAGGGTAAAGAATAACCCGATCTGGATCACACTGGCATTTAAGGATTTTAAATAAAGCGGCAGAAGTGGCCCATACATGTTCCCACCTGTGTTCGCCAGCACCATAGCTACCATGAACAACAGCAGCTTGCGGGATATCAAGGGTGCAGGTTTCCGCTGTGCGGTGGCAGGGCCTTCTTTATCACTAATCTTCCCAATAGTTTCAGCAGCCATCAAGAAACTCTCTTGACCAACTTCATGTGTCCGCAATTCCTGCTCTGATCCAATCCCGTGTCACAGGATAGGAATTGGCGATCGGGGTCCTTGCGCAAGCCACGGATGGTGAACAAAGAGCTGCTCACCCCACACCCGGTCAAGAAACACTGCGGCAGGGAGATGCTATTTACAGGAATTTGATTATCCATTTCGATGCAGCTTTCCAGCACGTTTTGCGTACTTTTCAGCCAACCCGAAAACCCACAACCCAACCGGAATCGCGATCAATCCCATGATCAGGGTTGGCCAGATAAATGGCCAGAGATCTGAAGTTGGGATGCCCTCTTTTCCCATTCTTCCCGCAGGATACCCATAAAAATCATGTCGAAACGCTGCCCTTCGCGGTTGAGATACTGGCGAGCGCGCCCTTCCACGATAAATCCTGCTTTTTCATATGAACGGATGGCACGTTGGTTGTAATCAAAAACAGTTAGCGACAAACGATGCAGATTCAGCTCATCAAAGGCATAACGCTGCAGGATCTGCATGGCATCTGTGCCGTACCCCTTACCCCAATATTCGCGTTCTCCCAACCCGATGCCTACCCAAGCATCTCCAAGCACCCAGCGGATGCCATCTAATCCAACCAACCCGATAGTGCGTTCTTCCACCAAAGTGCGAATCAGAAAGAACAGCTCATCGTTTTTCTGCTCCTCGAGCAGGTCCTTCTCTAACCATTCTTTATGCTTACCCACTGATAATAGCCGTGCGGGATCGGTATCCAGCAAGCGCACAAACTCAGAATCGCTCATCCACTTAGAGAACATTTCAGCATCTCCCGCTGGATCTGGTGCGACCAAATACACCAGTTCACCCCGGAATAGGGTCTTTCCCTTATGGGCATTGCTTGTTTGTTCCAATCTAGATTCAGCTTCCATCATGATTGCTCCCATTCCTCACGTAATATTCCCAGGTGGATCCCATCCCATCGCTTACCTGCCCGGTGAAATACCTCCCGCCTGCGAGCCTCCTCTTTAAATGCTGCTTTCCCAAACAGTCGCAGCGCAGCCTGGTTGTATGCAGGAACGGCCGCACTGATCCGAAAGAGATTGAGTTCCCGGAAGGCGTAGCGCAACAGCAATCTCAATGCATCAGTACCAAATCCCTTGTTCCTTTCTGCAGGATCACCGATGCCAAGAGAGAGCGAGCCTACCCCATGACTCCACTCGATCCAATCCAGCCTGGCAAATCCAAGCAGCTGGCCCGGTTCTT
>JALHTN010000528.1 GCA_022865865.1 Anaerolineales bacterium | reverse complement strand
CTAAGCCCATCACCAGCACGCTGATGCGGCTGTTACCGTCCCAGGGGACAGCTGGTGGGCCTCCCGCGGTCTGCAGTGGTACTTCGCCTTGCGAGCCCAAATCTTCTGGTATGACCGCACCTGCATCCTGTGGATTCTCAAGCGATAGGCTGGCTGGGCTGGTAAAATCCCAGGCAGCCACCAGGTCTTTAACTGCAGAAAATGTGAGCCAAACCGTCACCACACCGGCCAGCAAAAAGGCTGCCACCAATCCGATCAGCAGCTTGTTTGAAGCCAGCGTGGATGTGTGTTTGGTTTTATATTCTTGACTGCTGTCCATAGGCGCTTACAATTATGGCATAGAATTATTGTTTGCCCAGTCATAGCCGAGAATTATCTCTACATCTACCTGGCTGGACGGGTCAAAACGGATAAATATCTTGTTTTCTGATATACCCATCAGTTCAACCAGATAACCGACCGTATACGGGTTTCCAGTATAGGAAATGATGGTCGTCGCGCTGTTGAGCTCAGCTGCGTCCCCGGTGTTGATTACATTAACACCCTGGGCGTTCAGGAATTCTGTAGTACGGGTTGCCAAACCGGGAGTCCCGGCTCCATTCATTACCGAGACCCTCGCATTTTCAGTGCGCATCAATTCTTGCGGGTCAGCACCTGCCATAGCTGGGCTAGCTAATCCGGTAGAGGCGAAAATCTCGTCCCGTAAATATCGAATCTGCTCCGGTCGTGGTTTGAGCACATCGTCGCCATCTGGCGATTTACCGAAGGTTACATGATCCGTGCCGATCGCGCCGCGCTTGATCTCTTCTTCTGGAATCTGCTGCACCAACCAGGCTAATTGAACAGCTTGTTCAAGGGTCAGGTTTGTTTGCACCCCTGCAGAAAGCTGTTCGTATATTCCCGGGGAACGACTGATTAAAGTGGTGAACATATCATAGCTAAAAATCCGGTCCCGGATCGCCATGATGACCTGCATTTGGCGTCCAGCACGGTCAAAATCAGCACCTTCTGTATTGCGAGCCCGGGCATACGCCAGCGCCAGGTTTCCCGGAAGGTCGTGGGCACCCCGCTTCAGTTTAACCGTGGGTCCATCAATCGGATCAACCCAAATGTTGCGCGGTACATCAATCTCAATAAAGCCGATCTCATCGATAAACTTCTCAAATGAGTAGAAATCGATCAGGGCATAATAATCGATCTTTAAGCCCAGCACTCCCTCCACGGTTTTCATCGCTAATTCAGGACCCCCTCCCGGCAGCTGGTAGGTCTCCCCAAATCGGTAGGCGACATTAATGCGGTAGGGATCTTCAAATCCGGGTATGCTCACCCACAGGTCGCGCGGAATCGAGAGGATACCCGCCGTCTTGGTTAATGGATCGACCGAGGCCAGGATCATGGTGTCGGTTCGAGGCGCCCCCTCTCCACTCAACCAATCGCGATAGTCCAAACCCATCACCAGGATATTAACCCGACTGGCGCCATCCCAGGGTATGGGCTCTGGCCCGATCACTACTGCGGGTGGCATTACAGCTTCTGGTTCTATTTCCGGGGAATTTTGGATTAGCTGAGAGCCCGGATTGACGACGATACCCGGGAGATCGGTGATATTCCAGGCGGCGACGAAATCCTTGACGTAATTAAATGTCAGGTAAGCTGCTCCTCCGGCAACGATAAAAAACAGGACCAGTAAGCCAATAAAAATCCAGTTGGATTTTACGGTCTTTTTAGTTTTCGAGCTTCCTTGTTGAACTTGATCCATCATTCTTTTACTTCACTTCTTCTTCATAATTGTTTTGTGT
>JALHTN010000527.1 GCA_022865865.1 Anaerolineales bacterium | reverse complement strand
GTGATCGATTTTCTATTGGGGATCACACCAAAGCGCATCCGATCGCGTGTTCAGGCGAAAGTGACCATCAATCTGTCTTCCAAAGCTGGAAGAGAGGATTGGGTGCCGGTAAAATTGAACTTGGATGAGGGTGAATACTTTGCGGAACCGATCTTCGGGAAAAGCAATTTAATCTTCACATTAGCCCGGGCGGATGGCTTGCTGCATATCCCACCACAAGCAACTGGCTTAAATGCGGGTGAGATAGTGGAAGTGATGCTGTTATAAGCAACTAAAACAGATTTTTTTGAAGGCGAGTTATTTTAGAAAGATTCAGTAAAATGAGTAGATTGCGGTATATACTCTGTGGTGATCAGTAAAATTATCGATAATATCTTGGAAAATAGTATGCTTCACTTGCAAATTGTTTTATGCTGAAAAAGGTAATTTGTTGGGGGTTACCAGTTTTTATTCTTGTTACCCACGGGCTTGCGTTGGGTTTCGATCACGCCAGTGCTGCCTCGGAACGCGCAGCAACCGTACCGATCTTGCTGTACCACAGTATTCCCAATCATAGCTCCCCCGATAGCCGTTATGAGGTCTCAGCCGATGATTTCATGGCACAAATGAGGAAGCTGCGGGAATGGGGTTATGACACCGTATCTATCCAAGAGCTGGTAAACCATATCAATAAAGGTCATACTCTGCCACCCAGGCCCATCGTGATCAGCTTTGATGATGGCTATCAAAATGTATTTGATAATGCATATCCGGTCATGGAGCGGTTTGGTTTTACCGGAACCATTTACATCGTAGCAAATCGATTAAATTCAGAAGGATTTTTAAACCAGGAAGAACTTGAATTATTATTGGAAAGTGGTTGGGAAGTTGGCAGTCACGGCATGACCCACACAGAGCTGACTCAAAACCACAATCTGGTACGGACGGAGATCTTGCAATCCCGCCTGGATTTAGATAACACCCTTGGGATCAAGGTCTTCTCTTTCGCCTATCCTTTCGGTTCTTTGGATTGGTACATCTCCAACAAAGTATTTGATTATGGATACCGGGCTGCTGTTGGAGTCGGAAATTTATCGGTGCATTCGTACGGTACAGTCTACAATCTTAGCCGCCGAGAAGTTGAAGGTGGGGTGAGCTTGGAAGATTTTACCGATTTGCTGCCCTGGTCAGGTCATTTTGTGGCAGCACCCAGATCCAAATATACACCTGACTAGGTGGAAAAAATCATATGTATTTAGAAGATATTCCTCTTCCAGAAGCGTTTTCACGCCTGGAAGAAACTTTGAAAGCGGCCAATTTATGGGGGATTTTAGGCTGCGAATGGATCTCCTTGGATGAGGCTGCCCTGGGAAGGACATTAGCAGAACCAGTCTGGGCAAAATTGTCTTCCCCTCATTACCACGCAGCTGCGATGGATGGTTTCGCGGTCCTGGCGAAGGATACAGAAGGTGCACTTCCAACCCAACCGAGAACGCTGCTGAACCAGGAACAGGCTATTTATGTCGATACAGGCGACCCGCTGCCCGAGTCTGCAGATGCGGTAATCCCCATCGAAAATGTAGAACCATTGGATAGAGAGAATAAACCAGCTGAGCGGATCCGCTCTCCTCATTCCATTCGCATCCGTGCTTCTGTGAATCCCTGGATGCATGTAAGACCCATGGGAGAGGATATTGTGGCTTCGCAGCTGGTGCTGCCTGCTGGTCAAACTTTGCGACCAGTCGATCTGGGCGTGATAGCTGCCAGTGGAAACTCATCAGTACCAGTTGCCAGGCGTCCCAGAGTGGCTATTTTGCCGACTGGAAGTGAATTGGTCCCGATTGGCAACGCTGTTTCGGCAGGAGAGATCATAGAATTTAATGCCCTGGTTTTAGCAACCCAGATTCAAGGGTGGGGAGGAGAGACAACCCAGCTTCCGATAACTCGGGATGATTTTGACCATATTTACACAGCGGTTCGCCGGGCGGCCTCGGATCATGATTTAATCCTGATCAATGCCGGATCTTCCGCCGGATCAGAAGATTATTCTGCCCAAGTCATAGAGACTTTGGGAGAGGTCTTTGTGCATGGGGTAGCAGTTCGCCCGGGTCACCCGGTCATTCTAGGAATGATCCAGGTGGGTGAAGAAGGGCGCACGATAAATAGTAGTGAAAATCCGGTCAAATCAATCCCTGTAATTGGTGTCCCCGGATACCCGGTCTCTGCTGCGCTTACCGGAGAAATTTTTGTTGAGCCTCTGCTGTCAAGGTGGTTGGGGCGTCCTCCTGCGATCCCATCAACGATTAAGGCGACCCTGACCAGGAAAATTACATCCCCTGCCGGAGACGATGATTACGTCCGGGTAGCACTGGGTCGTGTTGGGCAGCGCATCCTTGCGGCGCCACTGGCGCGTGGGGCAGGGGTGATTTCGTCTCTGGTCAAAGCTGATGGCTTGGCATTGCTGCCCCGTGGTTCACAGGGAAAACCCGCTGGAGCCGAGGTGGAAGTTCGACTCTATCGCACGGAGGCAGAAATCAATCAGACTATCTTCGCAACAGGATCTCATGATATAACTTTAGACATCCTGGCTCAATTCTTATACCCCTTGGGGCGGCGAGTGGCGGTAGCGAATGTGGGCAGTGTTGCTGGTCTGGTTGCTTTAAGCCGGGATGAAGCCCATGTCGCGGGTGCACATCTGCTGGATCCGGAGACAGGTGAGTACAACCTCTCCTATATTAAGCATTACCTGCCTGAGGTGCCGGTAAGGGTAATAACCTTAGTTGGACGTTCGCAAGGATTGCTCGTCCAGAAGGGAAATCCAAAAGCTATCCGTACAATCACCGATTTGGCCCGCCAAGATGTGACATTCGTTAATCGGCAGCGGGGATCTGGTACCCGTGTGCTATTGGATTACCAACTGCAAAGACAGGGCATCTTACAGGAAGAAATCCACGGTTATCAACACCAAGAGTATACCCACTTGACTGTAGGAGCTGCCATCGCTTCTGGAAGAGCGGATT
>JALHTN010000526.1 GCA_022865865.1 Anaerolineales bacterium | reverse complement strand
CGCTGTATGGGCTAGTGTTTTTTCATTTATCGCTGCGATAATCAGCAATTTCACCTGGAATCGCTACTGGACGTATCCAGATTCGAGATCAAAACCTCTCGGGCGGCAATTATTCCAATTCTCTTTTGTAAGCATCCTCGGATTATTGATCCGTGTCCCGATCATCGCTCTCTTGGAACCATTATTTAACCGAATTTTTACGGATTTAGCTTTCCTCCCAGTAGGTTTCATCACGGCGGAGTTTCTGGCAAACAATCTCGCCCTGGCAGTTGCAGTCATCGTAGTTATGTTCTGGAATTTCTTTATTAATCGTTATTGGACTTATGGTGATGTAGAATGAACCGGCAACCTTTGATTACCGACACCCTCAAAAATCTTTGATTCTGCAGGTATAATTTAATAAACATGGCTAAACCACCGAGGGCGATTCCGATTTACACAACCTCCGGAGATACAGGAGGATATCTGAGCTTTCCTTATGTGTATAATCAGAATGGCGATTGGATTGGGTGGGTGACGGAAGACAATCAAGTGTACTCGGTTTATGGTCGCTATGTCGGTTGGTTGAATAAAGATAACCGCATCCTTCGCAGACGAGCGGACAATTTTCAAAAACTGGACAGGCAAACGCCGCCATTTCCCCCCAGGTTCTTACCACCAGCAAACGTTCCCCTACCGCCCTTAATGGCGGAATTAAAATATGAAATCGTTGATGTCCTGGAGGATATGCCTGAATTGATGCCCAGGCAAGATGACTTTGCAGTTAGTTATGATGAATTTGCTTGAGATTTATTAGAAAACTTTATTGAGAACCGAAAATCTAGTCTCGCGATAGAAGGTGATCAAACCTCATAAACACAAAGGTGATTTCGTTCGAATAATTAGATCCTAGATTGAACTATCTACATTAATCATGATCACGACCAGATATGAAAAATATTTGCTATACTATTTACATCACCATGTACTGCCTTCAGGAGAGCGTAAACAATGAGATTATGGAACCCATTTAAAAAGAAGAGCAGCGAAGTTAAGGAAATCCCAGTGCGAGATCCGGATGAAATTAAGGATCCAAGTGATCATAATAGCTTTATTCAGCGGGGGTGGGCTTATCATGCTCGGGGAGAACAGGAAAAAGCTGAATCAGATTTTCGCCGGGCAATCTCTTTTTCCCCGGAGTCAGTGGATGCAAAGTACGGCATGGGTTTAGTCATGAAATCACAAGGCAAGACCCAGGAAGCAATCGAGTACTTTGAGAAGACAATGGATTTAATCTTGCAAGGGAAACTTGAACATCACTCACAATCAGAGATGATGCGCAGGCTTACCCTGGCACATATCAACGAGCTGACCACCGGGGATTGGAACCTGGAGGATCAAATATGGTCTCAATCGTAATGGATCACCGTGAACGCATTGAAGCAAGCATCACCAATGACGTAGTTGATCGCCCAGCGGTGGCACTTTGGCGGCATTTTCCAGTAGATGATCAATCTCCAACGAACCTGGCTCGAGCGGCAATCGATTTACAACGCAGCTATGATTTTGACCTGGTGAAGATCACACCCGCCTCGTCTTTTTGTATCAAGGATTGGGGGGCAATAGATGAGTGGCGAGGAGCTCCAGAAGGAACGCGTGCTTATACCCACCGGGTGATCCAGAATCCGAATGATTGGGAAAAACTCGCTCCCCTAGATCCTAATGAAGGCTTTCTAGCTGCTCAGCTTGAATGTATGCGCATCATTGTATCTGAATTAGGTAATGATGTCCCGGTTATCCAGACTGTTTTCAGCCCGCTAGCACAGGCAAAGAACCTGGTAGGTGCTGACAATCTCTCGGTTCATCTTCGTCGATATCCTGATCAGTTAAAAGCTGGTTTGCAGACTATCACAGAAAGTATTCAACGGTTTATTGAAGCAGGGCAGGAAACAGGAATTGACGGCATATTCTATGCTGTTCAACACGCTCAGTATGGTCTATTTTCTGAACAGGAATATGATGAATTTGGAAGAACATTTGACCAACAAGCCCTGGAGCCTGCCCAGCAATACAGGTTCAACATGCTTCACTTGCACGGCAAAAATGTAATGTTCGATCAATTCTTAGATTACCCATTCGCGATGATCAACTGGCATGATCGGGAAACCCCACCCACTTTAGCAGAAGCCAGGCAGAAATTCTCAGGTGCACTTTGCGGAGGTTTGCGCCGTCAAGAGACAATGGTTTTGGGGACACCAGGGCAAGTGAAGGCTGAGGCACTGGATGCAATCCAACAGACTGGAGGGCGTGGTTTGATCTTGGGTACAGGCTGCGTTATGCCAACCATCGTTCCGCGGGGGAACATTATTGCAGCTCGTCAGAGTGTCGAGGGGTGATTCCCCCGACAATTTAAGGAGAACTAATTCGGCGATCGAGACACTTCGGTCGCCGGTTGTGTTATGCGAGTTATCTCGGGAAGCGCAAAAGGTCGCAGGTTAGGTTCCGTACCGGGTGATATTACCCGTCCGATCACAGACCGGGTAAAGGAATCCTTATTTAACATCATTGGACCAGAGGTCCAAAATTCAACATTTTTGGATATGTTCGCTGGTACGGGTAGTGTTGGGATTGAAGCTTTGAGTAGGGGAGCAGAATCTGCGTTATTTATCGATGTCAATCGAAGGGCTATCAAAACGGTGCATTCTAATCTTCAGCTTACCCAACTCGCGGATCGCGCGATGGTTATCCATGGTGATGCTTTTACCTTCCTGCACGAACCAGCAAAGGATCAGTTCGATTACATTTATATCGCGCCTCCTCAATATAAAGGATTGTGGCTGCAGGCATTAGAGAATCTGGATGCTCACCTGGATTGGTTATCTCCAGATGGATGGGTGATTGTACAGATTCATCCCCGAGAATTATCTGCCCTCAATCTTAATCATCTGACTGAGTTTGACCGCCGGGCTTACGGAAGTACACTTCTGGTATTCTTCTACGTCGAACCTGATTGAATGGGTGTATGAATACTTAGGCCCCCAGAAACTCTCCACTTCGCAGGTTCAACCCATTGATCCGTGATTGGATGCTGGTTTCTCCCCCGCGAGATATTACCCCAGAAACCGCGGCGTAACGCTTGCATTCTTTGAGCGAGAGTCTCTACTTCAGGTCTGATTAGTGGATTAAAAAAGACCGCGCATGGTGAGCAGAAATCCGAAAACAATCAGGGGGATTCCCAGTGGCAGTAAGATCACAGTGATGCATAGAATGGCACCAATGATAATCATCGCAAAGCCTAAAATGATGGCGATTAATCGACCGGTTAATTTAACGATCCAGGTGAGCAATCGCCATACGGCCCAAAATGGCCATAAATACCAGGGAACTTGTTCGGTGGTTATACTTGCTTGAGTCATCCTTCACTCCCGTGAAAATTGATTGATTCCTTCCGACCCTAATACCAATATTTCAACCTCTATTAATTAATACGGAAAAATCGACTTTTGGTTGCACGAAGTGAACTTTTTTTTCTGAAGTTCACGGGTCACGGAAAAGGATCATCAAACGATCGTTATCGTCGTACATATAATGAGCGGAAAATGGTGCGTCCCCCCGCTGAGCTCCTAAGACCCTTGGAAGCAGCACAGCTAGATCTTCAACAAGGGGCAAACTATTCACCTGGTTGATTGGGATCCATTCCAGACTGCCTTCAGGTGAGGGAGGTAGTTCATTGCTGTGGTCGATATTTCGGGCAGGGATATCACCTCGCATTACAAAAATCCCCACTCCGATGTCATCTCCGGTATCGATGGTGATCAATCCACAGAGCCAAAGGTTATTGATCTCATAACCAGTTTCCTCAGAAAGTTCACGATAAGCTGCTGAAAGGATGTCTTCACCACGTTCAACGTGACCTCCTAATCCATTATAAAGTCCCGCCCAGAGGCGTTTATCTGGGCCTCCTTTTAAGAGCAAGATGCTCTCACCTCTGGTCAGGAATATCAAGGTTCTGGGAATCAGCAGGTAGCGGTCAAGAGTGATTTTTTGATCAGAGCTTGGCATGGGGAATCCTTAGTTTGAATAAATTGCAGCTGATCTAATGGTTCTCATGAGAAGAAGGATACATATATTATATATGGGCTGAAAAAAACTGTCATCTTCCTGTTTTTCCACACAGAAATGATAACCCAGGTTGCAAATGGGATGAACTAAGGCTATAATCGAGGTGCTAGCCATAAGAATTTACAATTAATAAGGAGTCAGCGATGGTCGATGAAAAAGAACAAATATACGGCAAAGTAACAGAAGACATGGATCCAATTAAGAAAATATTGAACAAGGTCCCTGGATTTGGTGGCTATATTGAACGCCAAAAGAGACGCGATTCAGACAAATTGCTCCGTGAATACCTGTTCGACCAGTTCCGTGAGCTGGAAAGTCGGGTTTCTCGATTGCAGAGAGATTTCATCAGCCAGGGTGAAATTAAGTACGTGGATGACCTGGAGGCGACAGCTATCAAACTGCGCACTTTTGCCGACCGGATTAAGACTGCCAGCCGAGGATACTCAGGGCTTTTTGACGCGGTCAATGTAAATGAAGATGAATTAACACTTATCTACGAGTATGATTCTTCGATGCTCGATCTTGTTGATGAAATCGATCGTGCAATAGATAACGTTGAATCATCAGTTGGTACGGAAGGGCTGCCAGCCGCGATCCGCCATCTGGAGACAAAAGCTGAGGAATGCATTCAGGCATTCGACGACCGCGAGAATGTTATCCTGGGATTGGCAGGATAGGCAAGCAGACCAGGGATAGGTAAATCCAGAATTATTCAGTAGGAGAAAAGGTGATGGCAAGAATTTTTGACGTAATTGAATACCCGAATGAGATGGATGATGAGATCGTTCATCGTTTCCCGGAGGTCGGTGCTGGAGATTTTCGTATTGGCTCACAGGTGATCGTGCGTGAGTCTCAGGCGGCGGTCTTTTTCCGTGATGGGAATGCACTGGATGTTTTTGGGCCTGGTCGGCATACGATCACAACCGCTAATATTCCTCTGCTGATCAACCTGATCGGGAAAGCTTTCAACGATAAGACCCCCTTCCCAGCGGAAGTGTATTTTGTTTCTATGCGGGAATTTGCGGACGAAAAATGGGGAACCCCACAGCCGATCATTATCCGCAATCCCAATATGGGATTGGGGGTTGCCTTGCTGCAAGGGTTTGGCACTTATAGCTTCCAGGTGAACGATGTTCAGCAGTTCGTTACGCAGATCGTGGGGACTCGTGGCACCTACGATACGATAGAGATTGAAAGTCGTATGCGCTCGATACTGCTCTCGAAACTCCAGGATCTGCTGGGCGAGACTGCTGCTACTTCAGATGTTCCGCAGCTGATCGGTTTAACAGAGGAATTGGGGGCAGGGGTGCGTGCCAAATCACAGCCTGATTTCGAAGCGATTGGATTATCACTAAAATCGTTCTACATTTCCAATTTAAAGCCTTCCAGTAAATCCGCTGAGGAGCTAAGGGCGATGGGTATGCTGGATATGCAAACCTATACCCAGCTGCAGGCCGCAGATGCAATGCGGGATGCTGCTCAAAATCCCAGTGGTGGTGCAGGATTAACCGCTGGGATTGGCGCCGGTATGGGTGTGGGGCGGGTGCTCAGTGATTCTCTGAATGGGATGACAGGTTCCGCAGCTGCAGGTGCCGGAGCAAGCCAACCTCCAAGTGGTGGTCAGCCAGCAGGTGGGTTGTCGGATGTTATGACTCCATCCGAAGCCGCGACTGCCCTACGTGTTTCGGAGGAAGATGTGGTCGCTGCGATTGAAGCCGGTGATTTGAAGGCTCGTAAATTGGGGAATGCCTATCGCATTAGCAAGGATTCATTAGAGGAATTCCTCAAAGGATAATGCGCAAAGTAACAATATATAAAACTGGTGGTCGCTAATAACCACCAGTTTTTTTTATTTAATCCTCTTTGTTGAAAGCGTTCTGAATTTCTTTTACCAAATCCAAGGATATGGGTTTCCCTTTAGCAGTTTTTCTGATGAAATCCTTTAATTTCTTAACTTCTAAGGTTGGAGCCGGAGCGTTATCTGCATCTACCTCGCATTTTTCATTTGTCATCACTAGGGCGGCCTGCACGTCCGGAATATTTTCCTCATCCAGGTGCTTCTCGAGATAGCTGGCTATGGCGTTAATCTCAGAACCGACCTCCATATCAGGACGTCCCAGGTTTTCCTGAGCAAAAATCTTAAGATAAATGTTCCCGCCTTTTTGCCGCCAGCGTTTCTTTCCTTCATCATACGTGATCATGCCTGCCTGGTGACGGGGCATTAACACCCATACACCTGCCGGCCCAACCAGCAGGTGAGAGGTTGGCGTTGAGTAATGGTACAGGCTGTAACGAGCATCCAGTCCCTTGAGAGCAGCATCTAATACCTCATCCGGCCTGGGGCGGCGACCCCAGCGATTTCCAAAATAAATTCCGATCTGAGATAATCCAAATCCGATCAGCAGCGCGACCAGGGATATCGAAAACATCTCAGGTCTGGTAAATGAGATAAACATACCGCCAGCTAAGACCACCAATCCAGTGATGCTGGTGATTTGCCCGATACGAGCATTGCGTTTGATCAAGCGATCATTCGTTGTTATTTCCATATTCTATGATTTCCCATTCTTATTAATATATTTGCACATCAGATCATTTTTCAGACATGCATTGGAATTTTAACCCGGGTAGCGCTTCAATATTAGACATGCATTTTGACCACCAAGACCGAATGAATTTGACAGGGCTGAGTTGATCGCTACTTGGCGAGGTTGGTTGGGAACATAATCTAAATCGCATTCAGGATCAGGCGTTTCGTAATTAATAGTTGGTGGCAACCAACCATGCTGTATTGCTTGTGCACATACGATCGCTTCCAAGGCTCCTGAAGCCCCCATGGCGTGACCCATCATGGATTTCGTAGAGCTGATTGGGACCTGATATGCCTGTGCCCCAAATACATTCTTAATCGCTCGGGTCTCAGTTGGGTCGTTTAAAGCGGTGGAGGTCCCATGAGCGTTGATATAATCAATATCTTCTGGATTCATCTCCGCATCCGCGAGCGCCCATTTCATCGCCCGTGCAGGGCCAGCGCCTTCAGGATCTGGTGCTGCCATGTGGAATCCATCTGATGAGGCTGCATGCCCAGCGATCTCTGCGTAGATGTGAGCACCACGTTTGCGAGCATGTTCCAGTTCCTCAACGATCAAGACTCCTGCCCCTTCTGAAAACACAAACCCCTCTCGATTGAGGTCGAAGGGGCGTGATGCTTGTTCTGGATTGTCATTGAAGCTGGAGGTAAGAGCTCTCATGGCGATAAACCCAACGACTGCAAAATCTCGGATCATGGCTTCTGTTCCACCTGAAAATACCACGTCCGCAAGTCCGC
Source organism: Anaerolineales bacterium (assembly GCA_022865865.1). Next base: position 12,177 of record JALHTN010000526.1, on the reverse strand, counting down.
GGCGTATCAGTTCACATGCTTCTCCGAGAGCCTGGGTGCTGGTCGCACAGGCTGTGGCAATTGTGAAGTTTGGACCCAAGCACTGGAATTGGCGACCGATCGCGAAAGCAGCCATATTTGGGATGGTTCCGGGTAGGGAGAATGGATTGACTCGCGAATAGCCTCTTTCCTGATAAACCTTGTTGTTGTCCTCGTAAACATCCAAACCACCAATTCCGGTACCGAAATAGACCGCCGACCTTTCCGGGTCAGGCATTGTGGCTGGCAATCCAGCATCTTCAACAGCCAGCATGGCAGCTGCCAACGCTATTTGGGAGGAACGGGCTAATCTGCGGGCATCCTTTTTATCAAGATATTTGGTTGGGATGAAATCGGGGATTTCACCGGCTATTTGAGAGGGTAATCCGCTAGCATCAAATTGGGAGATCTTACGTACACCCGAACGACCTGCCAATAGGTTTTTCCAGATGCCTTCGATGGTTTCCCCAAGGGGAGTAATTGCACCAAGACCTGTGATTACGGCGCGTGGACTGCTCATGATTCTCCTGGATGGGCAGCTGAGGTTAGCTGCTCTTTGACAGCTTCCTGGATTGCATTCAGCAAATCAGCCTCGACTGCTTTCTTTGCATTCCGGATTGCGTTGACCAGGGCGTAAGCATTCGATCTTCCGTGACCGATGAACACCAGTCCATTAACCCCAAGCAAAGGGGCAGCACCGACTTCTGCTGGATCTAACATCTCCTTGATAATGTCGAATGCTGGTTTGGCAAGCGCAGCGCCAACTTTCGTTCGAAAGCTGCTCATTAATTCTTCTCTCAGGGAGTCTATCAGCAATTTCGCCACCGCTTCACTCGATTTGAGCAGTATATTCCCGGTAAACCCATCCATAACGACCACATCTGCCTCTCCACCGAAAAGCTCTTTTCCTTCTACATTGCCGATGAAGTTTAATCCACTTGCCTCCAGCAGAGGATAAGAGTCTTGAATCAGCTGATTCCCCTTTCCAGCCTCTTCACCGTTAGAGAGTAATCCAAGGCGTGGTTTATCTATTTGCAGGACTTTTTGAGCATAGATCGAACCCATGATAGCAAATTGATATAGGTGTTCTGGTTTGCACTCTGGATTGGCGCCGATATCGAGTACGACTGTGTGGCCACCTTTTACCGGAAATAAAGCTGTTAAAGCGGGGCGCTCCAGGCCAGGAATGAGACCCAAACGATAATAAGCTGTTGCTAAGGCACCTCCAGTGTTGCCTGCAGTGACAAATGCATCCGCCTGCCCATTTTTTACCAGGTCAATACCAATCGCCATCGAATTCTTGGCTTGAGGACGTTTGGCTTTCAGGGCTAGCTGGATACCTTTGTCCTCCATAGTGATCGCATCTGGGGCATTTACAATATCAATCCTTGAAGAGGATCTGTTCTGCGCATCCAATTTGTCTCGCAATTGATCCGCTGGTCCAACCAGTAAAATATCAGCGTTGAAATCAGCAGCTGATTGCAGCGCGGCTTGAACTTCAGGATCTGGGCAATTATCGCTGCCTAAAGCATCCAGAACAATGCGCATAGATACTCCTTTCTACCTGAATTTTGCATTACCCATTATCTCAAAACGCTGCGACCAGGAGGCTTGTCTTGACATCCGCCGGGAGGCGATTATAATACCCTTGCTTTTGCGCTGGTGCTGGAATTGGCAGACAGGCATGGTTGAGGGCCATGTGCCGCAAGGCGTGAGGGTTCAACTCCCTCCCAGCGCATTGAACCGCCGCAAGGCGGTTTGTTTCTTTCTGTTTTCGATTACAGAACGTATTTTCCGGGACATGGATTATCGTTAAGCATAGATGAAATTGGAGAATAAAGCAAGGGTTGATCGTTTCATAAATGCTTGTTTCGTCGACCAGCAATGATCTCCAATCTATTCAGCAAATCCACCCAGAATAGGAGTAATTTATGGCGGAATTTCTAACTGAAGAATGGTTAAACTCATTTGAAGAGAAGCTCAACACCGATAACCAGTATGCAGAAATTGCTAAAAATTGGGAAGGCGATGTAAGTCTTTCGATCAATCCTGGAGATGGACTGGAAGAGCCGGTAGAAATATATTTCGACCTGTGGCATGGAAAGTGTCGTCAGGCATATTTTGTCGAAAAAGGGGTTGAGAAAGATGCTGATTTTATCCTCAATGGGAATTATAAAGATTACATACGAATATTAACGGGTGATTTGCATCCCATGCAAGCAATGTTGACCCGGAAGCTCAATTTCCGGGGAAATATGGGTCTATTGATGCGTAATGTCCCTACAGTGCTTGATTTCGTACGCTGTGCTCAAGACGTAACAGATATTCCTAAATGACGGGTGGTTAAAATTGATTATCCAAGACTGCCTGTGGCTGGAAACCAGGCAGTCTTTTTTGTGCGCTTGAACATGTGGAAATGAAAATTAGTAATAAACCAATTGCATTCCTTATCTTCCCCCAAAATACTGGTTAACCCTGATTCGGCGCAGGTTTTCTGGCAACAAGTTGGGCAACTCCCCTTTCCTCATGGCTCCGGCCCGATACCAGAATCTCTTCAGCATAATGAATGATTTCAAAATCTTGAAACGAATGTCTGAGCTCTTCAGGTTGCAGATAGTACGTGGGGGATTTAACGGTATTGCTCCTCGAGGTGAACGTATCAAATAAAACCAGACCCCCAGGTTTTAGCGCCTGGCGGTAAACTGGAAATGTAGCTCGTTCCAGGAAGTGGAAATTTATGATCACATCAAAATATTCAGCTGGGAGCCATGGTTTTGATAGGTCTGCCACAATGGTCTCAATTGGGAAGCCAAGTTCCTGAGCACGTTCATTTGCCAGGCGGAGCGCGAACTCTGAAATGTCTATTCCGAAAACTCTCAGTCCATGCTGAGCAAGAAATATGGCATTAATACCCACACCGCAGGCTGCATCTAAAGCCCGACCCTCCTTTTGAAATAGGTGGACGAAAGAGGTCAGCAGCCAGCGCGGCTCCATTTCCAACCAGAAATCACTTTCGCGCCGATACTTCTCGTCCCAGCGATTGGCTTCCGGGTGCGGCATTGCGAGTCAAAAACTCCCGTTCAGATGATAATTAGTTAATGATAAAGAGATCATTCTATCATGTTGGGAAGAGATTTCTTAATCTTTGAGTCCATCCGCGGAACACAAGCTGAATTTTGGATGTGCTGTCTGGGTAAAACGAATCCACAGTGGAGATTCGAAATACCAGCCTGGGTAAAGCGGTAATACAAAAAGGGGTAATATCAACCCGTGCAGTAAGTAGAGCAGTAACGGATTTTTCCTGAAATCGGTCAAAATCGGGATTCGAATTTGGTACCTGGCATTCAGTATATGGAAAACAAAAAATATCAGCCCGCATAATCCCAAGCTGATCAACACATAACTGGCTGATGCTCGATGCTTACTGATGGGCAGGTAGAAAGCCAGCACACTACCCAGGATCAAGATTGCCAGTGAAAGCCATGGAAAGCAGCGCATGCCGGTCTTCTGATCCAGGAAAATATCCCCCAAGGAAGAAGCGATAATCAGCAATGTACCCCAGCTGAGAGCGCCTTGCGGGCAATAATGGACCGCACTCATAACCCAAGTTAGCCAGAAGCGATCCAGCAGAATTTGATAAAGGGCGAGTAAAAGAAATCCAAAAATCCAGCGGTATTTAGCCTTGATCTGGATAAAGGATAGTGTAATCAACCAGCAGCCCCCAAAGCCTGCAGCAAACCCCAATTCGCGGTAGGTGGATAGTTCTTTGATAGGACTCCGCCCAAAGTGATCAAGAATCCTAATCCTATCAACGCTAAATTTCTTGATAAAAAAAGGTTGTAGGTTTTCCAGGCTCCTTGCCGATCAAGTCTGTGTCTGAAAGACATGCCATAGGCTACTCCAATTGCGAAAAAAAAGAGCGGTGCGACTAGATCGATAATAGTGTAGCCTACATCTGGGGCATGTTTAAGCCAGGTGTGTACGCTATATATATTATTAAGGTAGTCCACCAGGATCATGAGCAGAATAGCGAAACCCCCAAAATTGATCTATGGCTTGGATGCGGGTCTTGGGTGCGGCTACCCCAGCGAGATTGCTTTGTGTTTTAGACATTGAGGAATTATAGAGAGCTTACCAGTTGGAAAAGGTAAAATGAATCATTATCGCGGCTCAGATCTACGAACACATATTTGGAATTCAGGCTGATTATAATCCCCAGAAGAATGGCGGGGGACGCTTTCAATCCATTCATGAAAATTGATGGAAAACTAAGTGACTCCAAGAAATTTCATTTCCTAAATTTTTTTGATCACGGATTGTGATATCTATGATCTTAACGCGATTGCGGGCGCACTCCCCGCGCCCGCAATCATGACGTTGCCTGTTTAATTATCCCGAATAGGCAAATTAATGAATAGGTCCTAGAGGCTCAATTAATAACTCCCGGATATGGCTGAATATGGTCACTAAAGGCAGGTGATTGGGGCAGGCTTGCTCGCACATGCCACACCCGGCACAGGAGATCATCCATTCTTTTACCTGATCCCGTCTATAGATGCCGAACTCATCTATTGCTGGGTAATCAGCTGCGCAAAGGGGACAGCTCTCGAAGCATTCCCGGCACTCTCCGCAAGATTCAAATTGTTTGATCAAGGCATCGACATCTCTTGGTAGAACGCTGTCCAGGTTGTCCGCCAGTCGCTGCCGGGTATGAGAGCCCCGTTGAAGCAGTTTGCCAATAATATACTCCCGCTGTTCAAGCAGAGGTTGATCTTGCCCGGCAGTGATGTGATCTCCTTCGAGCAGGGTGGTATTTACCTGCTCAGGCGCCTCAATCATGATTTTCTGGCGTACTGGCAACCCAATTACCCCAATGTTGATATCAGCCCCATTTCCGATGGGAGTCCTGCATGCCTGGCAGGCAGAGCGGAAGCGGTAGGATGCAATTCCCCCCTGCCTGGCGAAGTGTAATGACTCCCAGGCTAAATGTTCTGGTGAACCTTTCCTTTCAGCTCGCCATTGATAATCATCCAGCGGATAAGTTCCCAGGCAATCGACACAGATGGTCAGCAATCGCTCAGATGGAATTTCCTCACGCTTAATTTTCTCTGCTAGTGCTCGCATTTCGCAGGGTCGTAAAATCACTCCAATGCGCGCACTGCGATCATCTTCGAGAACTTGAGGCAGGTATTTCGCAGTGTTTTTGGTCATTAACGGCCGAAATGGATTGACCTGGTTGAGCTGCTCGGGATCACTGATCAGATAAGGTTTGGAACTACCATTCATCGAAACCACCAGCCGGTCAAGTTCGAATTTTTCCCAGGCAGTGGCAATTACTGATTGAATTACACCCAGCGGGTCGCCGTGAGTCTCAACAAACCAGCTCTTATTCATAGCAGCCTCTCCTTCGGATTTGCTAATTTCCATCTTCTATTTCACCCCAGTATCAATTTGATTGGCCATTACCTCTGCGAGATCCAAAACCTGGATTTGATCTCCCATGCCTTTGGAACGAATGGCATCATCAAACATCAATAGACAGTAGGGGCAGGCAGTCGCAACTACTTGCGCTCCTGTCTCAATCGCATCATTCAAACGGCGATGATTGATGCGCGTGTTGGCATCCGTCTCCATCCACATCTGCCCACCACCCCCACCGCAGCAGAAACTGTTCTCACCGGTTTTGTTCATTTCTACCCAGTTGAGGTTGGTTTGAGATAACAACTGGCGTGGTTGATCGTATACCTGGTTGTAACGTCCTAAATAACAGGAATCATGGAATGTCAATTTCTCATAACCATTTTCACCATTGGACTCGATTCCGAGATTCTTAATTGGCAGCTCAGACAAGAATTCGGTCAGGTGCTGAACTACGAAATTGCCACCAAATTGAGGATATTCGTTTTTCAAGGTGTTGAAACAGTGTGGGCAGTTAGCAACGATGCGATTGAACTTGACGCTGTTGAATATTTCCAGGTTTTGCTCAACCATCATTTGAAACAGATACTCATGACCAAGGCGGCGGGAGGTTTCCCCGCAGCACATCTCATCCAGACCAAGGACACCGAATTCAACACCGGCCCGTTTGAGAATCTTGACCACAGACCGAGCCACCTTCTTATTGCGTTCGTCATATGCATTGGCACATCCCAGAAAGAGCAGGACATCGGTTTCATCCCCAGGTGCCAGCTGGCGCACATCCAAACCATCTGCCCAGGAGATGCGTTCTTCAGGTGGCATACCCCAGGGATTTCCCTGCCGTTCCATATTGCGCATCACGTCGCCAACTGATTTCGGCATCTTTCCAGTAGTTAATACCTGATAACGTCTAAGATCGACGATGTCATCGACCGGGTTTACAAAAGCCGGACAGCGTTCCAGGCAGGCACCACAGGTGGTGCAGTACCATGGGGTTTCTTCTGGGATTGTCTTGCCAATCATTTCACTATCTTGCTGACCGCTGCCGTTTGTATTTACCAATGAGGCTTGCATCGCAGACCTCATCGATTGGATGAAAGCTCGTGGAGAATAAGGCATCCCGCTAACCGCGACAGGACAAACTTCCTCGCACCGACCACAGCCGACACAGGCATCGAAAGAGAGCAGCTGCTGGGATGTGAATTCCGAGATCTTCCCGACACCCAGGAGCTCAGCTTCTTCGATGCCATCGATCTTTTCAAGTGTATTTGTACCCCGCTCTGGTTTCAGGAAGATGTTGAGCGGGGTATAAATTAGATGGCGAAGTTTTGTAAAAGGGAGGCTGGCAACCAGTACCAATCCTAACAATACATGGCTGAAAACCAGGTAGCTGTGCAGTTCAGCTGCAGAACCAGGTGACACTCCTGCTGTTCGCATCAGATTGGCGACCAAGTTGCCAACCGGTGACCAGGCGGCCCAAATCGGGTTGTTTGCCACAAGCCTGGCTCCCTCTGTCATGAATCCAGCCAACGGTATCATAGCCAACATGGCCAGAGCATAGTAATCATCCCAGTTAGATTCGAGCGTCTTGGGGCGCAGAACAAGCCGGCGGAATAATGCCATGATCACTCCCACCCATATGGCGACACCAGCTAAATCCATCACCAATTCAAAAATCAGGTAGCCAGATGCGCGGGGAAAAGGTAATTCCAGAAAGGGGATGAAGAGCGCCATTTGGGTCAAATTGACAAATGTACCCAGCACCTGGATGGTGACACCCCCAAAGATCAAGAGGTGCATCAGTCCAGGATAGGCTTTATCCCAAATGCGCACTTGAAGAACGGCATTGACGAATAAATTCCATAACCGAGATATGAGCTTTTTGAATGCCGGTCCTAGATGAGATAAACGGGTGGTTAAATCAGAAGTGCTCGAAAGTGATTCTGTTGTCACGCAGCACCTCCAACATAAATTTCACCATCAACTACATCTACCTTAAGAGAGTCCAGGGGTGTTGGGGGTGGTCCAGAGATCACTTCACCGTTATAAGGGTCGAAATATCCTTCGTGGCAAGGGCATTCGATCTCATAGCGATCAAGATTCCATTTGACAATACAGGCAAAATGAGTGCAAACTGCGGAATAAGCGCGTAATCCCTCAGTTGTATTGATCACGAGCGCCGGATACCGTCCGAAGCGGATTGTCTTGCTATCTCCTTGAGAAAGCTCTTCTTCCGGGCATACAAGCACTGGCTCTGAGGGGGTTTCTTCCAGGTTGGCAGGATAAAAAAAGGCGATGATGGGACCCAAAACCACCGCTAGCCCGGTTACAGTAAGGAAGCTTTTTGAAAGATTGATGAAGTCTCGCCGAGAAAATTTTGACATGCTAGCTCACCTCTCCCCAGATGGTCATGGCAATCAGAATGATCATGAACAGCGCAACCCCAATCGCCCGGCGGCGGTAGGATCGGGTCGATGCATCCGGTTTGCGATCTATAAACGGCCAAAATGTGATCACCATGACCCCCAAGATCGGCACTACTGCGCCAGCTGTCTTGGAAATATATTTAAGCAATTGGTATAACCCAAGAAAATACCATTCGGGTTTTACGTGGGCGGGGGTATTCATCGGATCGGCTGGTTCGCCTAAGCCAACCGGCGAGAAGAGCCCGATCAACCCGATCACAATTGCGACGACGGATACTCCGAGCACTACCTTGGCTTCATTGCTCACATGATCCGGGTAGAATGGAACACTATTATCCTTTGAGGGGGTATCAATTTCTGCCATTTTTGTTTCCTTGAATTAGAGTTGGCACAATGACATGTCTTGTAAGTCTTAAAGCGGTTTCGCAATGCCTTGACGGCGCACCATCAGGAAATGTGCTCCCATCGAACCAATTGTGACCAGGGGCAGGATCAGGATATGCAGGGCGTAGAAGCGGGTTAATGTTTCAGCGGCGATATCCCAACCTACTCGAGCGAAGACAAGAACCAGATCACCGATCACTGGAATTGCGCCGCCAATTTCAGTTGCAACTGTGGTTGCCCAGAACGCTCGCTGATCCCAGGGAAGCAGATATCCAGTGAGACCAAATCCCAGAGTAAGCATCAGCAGCAGCACACCGCTAATCCAATTGAATTCTCGCGGCTTCTTGTAGGCGCCCATGATAAAGACCCGGATCATGTGCGCGGTGCACATCAATATCATGCCGTTAGCGGACCAGTGGTGGATCATCCTTACAGCAGATCCAAAATTGACCTGGGTTTCAATGAATTGAATGCTGGAGAATGCTTGTTCAGGTGTGGGTTTGTAGTAGAAAGCCAGCATTATCCCTGTTAGACCCTGGACGACGAATAAAAATGCGGTGATGCCACCCAGACAGTACCACCAACGCCGGGCAAAATTGGGGACAGGTTTACTTAAGAACTTCGAGAGTGGATCTGAAATCTCATAGCGGGTGTCGAACCAGTCTGCGGTCCGGGAGAGGATTGGTTTCCAAGGAGACCGTGTTACCCAAACACTGGAACTACGATAAATTCCAAAGGCAAAGATCAAGCCTGCTCCGCCAAAAAATACCCAGCGCACCAGAGGAGTCCAAAGACCTTTGTTTTCGCCAGTGATGTGGCAGTGGAGGCAGGGATCTTGTTCTGGAGGGGGGAGACTGGCTGCAGTGTATTTGGAGGGCAGGAGTTGGTGGAAATTCTCTGAGAGGATTTCCTGTGCTTGATCCCAGTCGATGGGGGTGTCACCAGCAGGTTGATTCTCTGGAGACGCCGGTCCAGCTTGACTATCACCCGTCATTCCAAATAATAAGAAGATCGCCATTAATACTCCCAAAATGGCGACCAAGTAAGTGCGTCGAAAAGTGATCTTCATGTGCTCCCTCGTTTAAATAGGTTCAGCAAGATCAGGCGAACAGCCCTCCCTAATAGCATACAGATTATTGCTAAACATGGATACTGGCACAGGCCTGATTATTACTCAGGTGAAGACCTTAAAGATCGCAAAGATAAACCCTAGGCATTTCAAGATTTAAAGGTATATTGGGGGGAATGACCTATAAGATATTAAATATCGATTATTTTTTTCTGGATGGCGTATTTAATTAATTCCCCCCGGTCGTGCAGATCTAATTTGTTCATCAAGTTAGTACGGTGGGATTGGACCGTCTTTACGGAAAGGCTCAAGATACCAGCGATCTCCTTACTCGTATAGCCTTCTGCGATCAGCTGCAATACCTCTCGTTCCCGTGCGGTTAATCCATTGGTAGTATCTTCCGGGCGGATGTCTCCCCAGCGGAGATAGTCTTCAATCACCAAGCGTGTGATGGCCGGTGAAAGGACAGCTTCTCCCTGGTAAACTGTTCGAATTGCTCCCAAAAGGTCGCGCGCTGCGGCATCTTTCAAGACATATCCCAGTGCTCCAGCTGTTAATACCTGGCGGATATATTCTTCATTTTCATGCATGGTCAGGATGAGCACTTTCACTTGAGGGAAATCCCTCCGGATTTGGCGCGTAGCCTCTAATCCGTTCAACAGCGGCATGGCGATATCCATGACGACCACGTCAGGAAGGAGTTGCGCGACCATCTTAACCGTGGCTTGACCATTTTCGGCTTCGCCGACTACTTCCATATCCCCCTGATCTTCGATTAAAGCTCGGATTCCCTCTCGTAAAATTGTATGATCATCAGCTAACAGCACACGAATAGGGCTCATCTCACTCACCTCCGATCAAATCGCAGGGTACGCTGATCTGAATCCGGGTGCCTGTTCCTGGCATGGAAGCTAATTCAATGGTTCCACCAACCAATTCTACTCTTTCCTGCATTCCTAAAATTCCCAGGTGCTGTAGTTGAAGCGCTTGTTCTCTAACCGAGCTCGGGTCGAATCCCTGCCCATCATCTTTGACCTCGAGAACCACACTCTCGCCTTTGTGAAGTAAACGAATTTCAGCAGATGTGGCTTGAGAGTGTCTGACGATGTTGTTAATTGCCTCCTGGGCTACCCGGAACAGAGTTGAATTTAACTGTGGGGAAAGTGCTTCACACTCGTTATCTCCAGTGACCTCAACCATAATACCAGCATCTTCGAGATTTGTGCGTGCATACCAGCGAATTGCGGGAAGCAGTCCCAGGTCATCGAGAATCGCTGGTCGCAGCCCATAAACGATCTTGCGCAGGTTTGCCAATGAGCCCTGAGCTAATTGGCGGGTTTCTGCCAGCCTTTCAAGAAGTGCTTGCTCATCAACCGGCAGCTGATTTTCGAGTCGTTCTAAATTAATGATCACCATTGAAAGGGATTGACCGGTGTCGTCATGCAGGGTCAGGGCGATTTGCTTTCGTTCTTCCTCCAAAGCATTGATGGCTTGCTCAGACAGGGCGCGCAGCTCCAGGTTGCGTTCATTCAATTCTCTCACCAGCGAGTCCAGCGTGGCAGTAAGCTGGTATATATCCGGATCGGTTGGCTCTAATAAACGGGGATCAATTTGGGATTCTCCCTCTTGGACCTGGTCGACTAAAGAACTTAATTCTCTGAGAGGGCGCAGGGCGTTCTTGATGATCCAGAAGTTGATCATCACGCTGAGGGTTGTCCCGATTCCCAGGAATAAAAGTATCAACCACCAATCAGCCGCTTGATCGGCTAAACGCCTTACGATGTATGTCCCACCTATGGCGCCAATCGCAATCACAAATGCATTGCCAATCGCGATCCGATATAAGATTGGGGTTCTTCTTAGATTTTGTTGGAGAATGGTAATTATGCCCACGTTAGATGGGAGGTTAAAATTCTTCTGATGAGTCGCGCAATCTCAAGATGAGATGGGCGACATCACGCAGCTCTCCATCCGGAAGAATGAAATAATTATCGAGAATGCATTTCCGTACAAAACCAAGATTCTGGAAGGCTCTGATCACGGTTGCTTGCTCGTTGATAATTTGTGCTTCGATCATGTAAATGTTGCGCCGTTTTGAAATGTCAATCAAGCCTTTGATCATTCTAGAACCGACTCCCCGCCGGCGTACTTCTTTCGCCAGGTAGATCCTTACCTCAGCCCGGTGACGACCTGGACCTTCGAAAAAATGCAGTGTTGCACTGCCGACCAGCCGTTCATTGATCACAGCAACCAATGGGAATACGTCATCGTAATCCAGGTTATCAACCCAATCCGCTACTAAATCGGCATCAGTGACATTATGACGCATATAACGCAGGTCTTCCGGGGAGATTTGCTGAAAGAGGTCGATCAGCTCCTGGCGGTCTTCTTTGGTCAGAGGTCGCAGAAGCACTCGACCACCATCAGATAAAGTTAAGAGTTGTCGGAAGACTAAATCCTCTTTGGTAGTCATGGTGCCCTCTCCTTGTGATGTTTGGGACAATTCTCTATGAGTATTATGGATTATTTCGGGCTATTTATATAGTGGCAAATGTCCTCATCGGGATAGGATAGTTAGCACGTGCGGGTAGGTTCAGGAAATTTGTGATTGCAGTAAACGTAATAAGGATCTGCGTGCTAATAAATCAGAGCTGACCATGCCGAGTACAGATTTTCCTGAGACCACTGGCATGGCAGAGATCTCGTGGTGTTCTAGCTTGCGAATCACTTCGAGTATTCCATCCTGAGGATCTACAGATATCACATCCCGGGTCATGACTTTCTCCAGGGGCAGATTATCTGGCGATCCGATGGCTGTCGCCCGGGTAATATCCCAATCTGTCACTACTCCTGCTAGTTCTG
>JALHTN010000525.1 GCA_022865865.1 Anaerolineales bacterium | reverse complement strand
TTCGGGAAAGTCTACCTGCAAGATGACCTGACCCAGGAAGGCCTTGACCTCTGGGATTAACTGCACACCGAGCGTGACCGCTATCAGGGCTACATACCCGGATACCGCGATCACCAAAGCACGCCGGTCTAGTGAACCATTCTGGATGTCTTGACCGTGATAGCGCCGGGCGAGAGGGATGGAGACGAGCAATCCGACCATCCCAGCACAGAAAGCAGCAATATTCCAAAGTCCGGAGGTCGCCACGAGAAATTGGGTCAGGCTCATGGCGAAACCCAGGACCAGGATGGGAACTGCCAAACGGCGCATGGCCTGCCAGCCATCTGCGGCGTGAGCAACAAAGAAACCGCTCACGGGACCAACCAGGGACAGGAATAAAGCCGCAGGTGGAGCAAGCACTTCGGCCGGGAGGCCAGTGGAGGCCATCAAAGCAATAAAAGATGAGCCCAGCGAGCCAAATGTCACTGCCCAACCGTGTCCGAGAGAGGGGATCACCACCGCTTGCAAAGGCGAGAAACCCAGGCCCACCAGGATGGGTGCAATCACCGCCACAGGTACTCCAAAGCCACCCACACCCTGCAGGAAGGAGGCGAACACCCAACCGATGATCAAGGCCTGCATGCCTTTATCCGCCGTGAGGTGGGGCAGAGATTGGCCGATGGTCGTGATGGCTCCTGCTTCATCAGCCACGCGGTAGAGCAGGAAAGCAGCCCAAATGACAAATAATACATCTACAGTGAGCAGCAAGGCTTTGGAATGAGAGTAGGCTAATAATCCTGCCCCGGCACCGAAGAAGAGGATCGCGATCGCTAACGCGCTCAGGTAGCCAACCCCGCCGGAACGGGCGGCACCCCAGCGGAAACCAACCATGAGGACCAGGATGAGCGCAATGGGGATGAAAGCCAGGATGAAGTTCATTTGTGATTTGAGATGGGTGGTTAAGGTTGAGACATGAGGTGATGAACGCGCTTCATGTGGTTCCAGACTGGTCGCTTTGGGTTGGGTTTCTTTTTCGTGTGTACCAGAAAATCCCCACAGCACCCAGGATCAACACGGGCACCAAAATCAGACCTGCCTCAGGACCAAAAGCGCCGCCGGTGATGATGTCCGGACCGGTGACGGTTTGGCGGATCAGCTGGTACTGGTACTGACCGCTGACAGGGAAACCAAATATGGTCCCTTCGAAAAGATTCCAGCCGAGATGCAATCCAATTGGCAGCCAGAGCTGTTTGGTGCGCAGGTAGCCATAAGCGAGGAACAGGCCGGATAAGAATAAGCCCAGGAGAGCCTGGTTGTTGAGGTTAGGATTAAACCAGTGAGCTAAAGCAAACAAGGCTGATGAAATTAAGACCCCAAGAGATGGGGATAGACCAGCGGAGAGATTTTGCAGCCAGTAGCCACGGGTGAGCAGTTCCTCCTGCCAGCTCACCAGGGTAAATAATGCCACCATCACCAGGATCGAGGCAGTGACGCTGCCCCAGTTTTCCACCTGCCAGGCAAAGGACTCGATTTGCAACCAGCCCAGCGCCCACAGCCCGAGGAAAATGATCCCGATCATCAAACCGGTGAGTCCAACTCCATACAGGATGTCAATGACTGCCTGGCTGTTAACCTGCAAGCCCAGACTGGTGAAAGACCGCTGATCAAGAAAGCGGCGCGCGAGGTAGACCGAGAAAGTGATTGCCAGGGTGGTAACCAGCGTGCCAAGCAGTAAAAAACCCGCGTAGGAAATGTCACTAATAAAACCAAGACCCCGGTTGGCTAATAACCCCAGGAGCGCCAGGAAAAATGCCAGGAGCACGGATTGGACCAGCAATCGCCATCCGGCACGCAAGCGAGGTTCCTGCGGGGAGATAAAAATTTTCTGCAGGAATGAGCGCTGAACTGAAGGGGGTTGGTCCATAGGAGTGGTCTAAAGTTCGAGGTTGCCTAACTTATTAAATTATTTAAGATAGATCCCATGCGGGTCGAGTTCCTCGTGCAAGATAATTAATTCTTCCGGGCTGGGTGGTTGGGTAACCTGCAGCCGGGAGGCAACCTTGAGGTCCCAACCGGTATTCTGGCGCACTTGCTCAACCTGGATGCCGGGATGCAAGGCAGTTAAACGCAGTTCCCCGTCCTGATCGGGTTCGAGGATCCCCAAATTGGTGACAACTGCCTGGGGGCCGCCACCGCGCAGCTGGGCCGCCTCGCGTTCCTTCCGACCGCTGAGGAAGCCAGCGGAAGTGCGAAAATCAACTTTTTCTGGAAAGCGCCGGATTTGGTGCGGGGTCATAATGTAACAGCGATTTGCCCAGGCTGCGATTTCCATTGCTCCGCCTGAGCCTGGCAGGCGGACCTTGGGTTGATCGTAATCACCGATCACTGTAGCATTGATATTACCGAAGCGATCGATTTGAGCGCCGCCCAAAAAACCGACATCAATATTACCGCGCTGCAGGTAGAGGGTGAAGATCTCATACATGCTGCAAACTGAGAGTGCTCCGCTGACCAGGGTTGGGTCTCCAATGGAAAGCGGCAGTCGCTCTGGTTGGGCACCGATCACTCCAGCCTCGTAAATCATCACCAGGCCGGGCGCGTGGGTTCGCCGGGCCAAGTTGCAGGCTAAGTTGGGAAGACCGACACCCACAAAGACGACATCACCATCACGCAGCAAGCGGGCGGCGTTGATGGTCATCAATTCAGCAGAAGAATAATTGGATGAGTTTGTCATTTTTTCCTAGATGATAACCCTTCTACCACACGAAAATGATTCGGAGTGTATAAATCGCAGTCAAGATTGGATTAATACCTGCCGTAATTGACAGGCGCACTGGGGCGGCTGCCTGCCTGCAAGCGTGAATGTACCTCTGATCCTAATTTCTGCCAGTAAGCCGCGCGATCTTCAACGCCAAAGACCCACTCATCAAGGTATGCCTGGATGGAATTTTTATCACTGCTGATCTGATCCCAATTCAGGTAGAAAGCATTATCCCGGTCGTAATAGCCTTGAGTGTACGAGGGGTGAGCTGCATAAGGGACATGACAGACCGCATCAACAATAAATCCCGGGATCAATGTCCGGTTGGGATCGGAGCGGATCACATCCTGACTGACGATCTCCTCAGCGGTCAGGATCACCCGCTGGGAGGCAAAGGCAGCTTCTTTTTGTTCGCCGATGATGCCCCAGATTTGCGCATTTCCATCTGGATCGGCTCGCTGCACATGCACGATGGCCACATCTGGATTCAGCGCCGGGACAGTGACTACTTCCCGATCTGAATATGGATCTTTGATTGTGCGGTACTGAGGATTGGCTCGTTCCAGGTCTGATGCTGCGGTCGGGTTCATGGGTAAAAAAGGCAGCCCGGCAGCACCGGCCTGCAAACGGGTGATCATGCTGAAGTGAGAGTATTCCTCCCATTCCAATCTGCCAGCCTCAATCTCCCCGCGCACGATCCGCAAAGAACCCACACCCGGGTTGCCCATGTAGGAGAAGATAACCTTGCGGGCACAGCCAGCGGCAACCAGCTGGTCGTATATCAGGTCTGGGGTTGCACGTGCTATTACCAGCTCCCGCAAACCCTGGCGGATGATTTCATGTCCGGCGGCAAAGGGGATCAGGTGGGTGAACCCAGCCGCGTATAGCGTATCTCCAGGATGGACATGGCTTTGGATCGCAGACGATAAAGGTACTAATTTTCCCATGGATCCTTCTTGGTTCGCAGAATAAAGATAGGAGGCTGTCATCCTGGTCGAAGCCCAGTCCACTGCGGGGAGGTGGGTCTCGCTGGCGCTTTCAGAGATTCTTCACCACCACTTCGACCAAGCTCAGTGCATGGTTCAAAATGACATGCCCTCATTTTTGGACAGCCCCTGGTTTCATCCAAAATTATCCATGTACGGACACGTTCACTCGATCGTGGTCTGGATTTGTTCATGCATGTAGAGCGGCAGGTAATAGTGACCGCCAGCATTCTTGCCGGATGAACCGGAACCTTTCCACCCACCGAATGGCTGGAATCCTGGCCAGGCACCCGTGGTTGCTCCTTGAGGCCGGTTGGCGTAAGTGACTCCAGCCTGGATATTCTCGAAGAACCATTTCGTCTCTTCGGGTGAACCATAGAAACCAGCCGTAAGACCGTAGTTAACATCGTTGGCCAGCTGCATGGCTTCATCCAGGTTGGCTACTTTCGCTACTGTGGTGATCGGCAAGAACATTTCGTGCTTCCAAAGACGATGGTCGAGCGGTACGTCAGCCACCAGGGTGGGTGGGCAGAAGTAGCCCTTGCCATATTCACCATCGGTCAAGACCTTTCCGCCGGTGAGGAAAGTACCTGCCTGGGATAATTCTTCGCTGAAATCCTGGAAATCTTTATAGGAACTCTGGTTGATCACCGGTCCCATATAAACATCGCGCTGTGTTGGATCACCGACAGCCAGTTTGTTGGTCAGTTCTACAACCTTATTGACCAGGGTATCATAGAGTGGTTCCTCGACGAATACTCGTGAACAGGCAGAGCACTTTTGTCCCTGCAAACCAAAGGCAGAGCGCACAATTCCGATGGCAGCCCGTTCCACATCCGCATTCCGGGAAACGATGGCCGGGTTTTTACCACCCAATTCCAGAATTGTTGGGCGCACATAGCCTCCTTTGGCAAAATCGCGGTAAATACCCATGCCGACATCAAAGGAGCCGGTGAAGGTAACACCGTCAACATCCGGATTGTCGATCAAGGCCTGCCCCAGGGTGCTCCCAGGACCGGTCACGTAGTTGAAGGCCCCATCGGGAAGTCCTGCATCTCGAAAACACTCTGCCAGCAGGCGCACGGTCCAGGGGGTGTCCGTGGCAGGTTTGATCACGATCGTATTCCCGGCTACTAGAGCGGCGCCGGAAGGACCTCCGGTCAGCGCGCCAGGGAAGTTAAAGGGGCTGATCACCAACCACACACCGTATGGGCGCAGCGCTGAGACGTTGGTGGCAGTGTATCCCACCAAGGGATCACGACCCATCTCGACGACATAGCCTTCATTCTTCTCCATCTGGTAGCAGGAATAGCGGATTAAGTCTGCGGTTTCGGCGATATCACCCAGTGACTCCATGCGGTTCTTGCCTACTTCCAGTGCCAGAACCGCTCCGATTTCGATAGTTCTCTGATCTATAAGATCTGCAGCTTTTCGCACCAGCCTGACCCGCTCTTGCCATGCCAGCCCACTCCAGGCAGGAAAAGCTTTGCGAGCGGCAGCAATTGCATCATTGGCATCTTGAGCGGTACCCTTTTGGAACAAGCCTAATACCTGGTCGGTATTGGAGGGGGAGCGATCTTCGAATTTCTCACTGGCGAGACGCTCTTCACCATTAATGATCATGCCGTGTTCCTGCCCTAACTGGGCTTTCACCTCAACCAAAACCTGTTCAAAACGAGTATGCAGCTCTTCAGGTGGGTTGAACATGGTTGCATAAGTTAACTTGAATGTAGATTCCGACATCAGCACAATCTCCTTATGTTGGGTTTTTGCGAAAGATATTTAGCTAAAAAACTCAATATTAAGTATAGTCCAGGCTAACATACAAGTCAAAGATGGGCCGCGGGTTTTGGGCATGACAGATTTCCTGATTTGCTTATTGCAACTTATAAACTTTTACGCTAAACTCTATTCAACGCGAATATCACCTAAGAACAATCATAAAAGCACATGTTTTATAGCAATACTACCTATTTGGGGATAGACCCCACAGCTGGTGAACGGCCTTTCACTTATATTGCCCTGGATCAGGAGCGCAGCTTGCTGGCGATAGGAAAGGGAGATATGGAAGAAGTGCTGGCATTCGTGGCTGGACAACGGTCAGCGGTCGTTGCGGTGTGCGCACCGCGCGCTCCCAACCAGGGATTTATGGATCGAGCTGAAGTGCGTGATCGTCTTTCACCACCCCCAAGACCAGGTCGCTGGAGGGATTTCCGGGTTGTGGAGTATCTACTGCGACAACACAATATCTATATGCCGCAAACCTGCGCCTTGGTCGAAGACTGCCCAAGATGGATGCAGCAAGGCTTCACCCTCTTTCAGCGATTAAAAAACCTGGATTATCGTACTTACCCGCAAAAAGATGCCGCCCACCAATACCTTGAAGTTTACCCGCATGCCAGTTTTTCTGTACTGCTGAAGGTTTTGCCCTTACCCAAAAATACTTTAGAAGGCCGCATTCAACGCCAGCTGGTCCTGTACAAATGTGATCTTAACATTCCTGACCCGATGTATATATTTGAAGAGATCACCCGGCATCGTTTGCTGCAGGGCCTGCTGCCGATCGATGATTTGTATCAGGTGGAAGAACTTGATGCCATGGTTGCCGCATACACAGCCTGGATGGCGGGCAATGAACCCGACCAGATCTCATTGGTGGGGGATCCAGTAGAAGGACAGACCGTTTTACCCGCCCCGCAGATTCAGAGCCGGTATTCGTAACAATTATGCCCAAACACAATACAAAATTAATCATCAATCCCAATGCAGATCTTGGCCGTGCCTGGCGTTGGGGTTCAGATCTACGTTCGGTCGTCGAAGAATTTGGTGGTGCTGATTGGACGGGGACGGTCTACCCTACCCATGCCACAGAATTGGCTCGCCAGGCAGCGGATGAGGGTTACGAGCTGGTGATTTCGGTAGGAGGCGATGGTACCACTCATGAGGTGATCAATGGTCTCATGCAGGTGCCTAAAGAACGCAGGCCGCGCCTGGGAATCGTGCCGGTAGGTACCGGTAATGATTTCGCCAGTAATGTTGGCATGCAGACCCAACCTGCCAAGGCAATGCGCCAGGTTTTTACCGGTGAACCAAAATTTATTGATATCGCCCAGATCGAGAGCGGCTCACGTAAAGAATACTGGGATAATACGCTGGGTATTGGCTTCGATGCTAAAGCGACCATCCATTCTCGCAATATCCCTGTCCTGAGCGGATTCCTGGTATATCTATGGGCAGCCATTCAAACCATCATGCTCAACCATGATCCGGCGTTGATCACCTTTGAATCTGACCAGGAAACCTGGCAGGAGGAGAACCTGCTGATCGTGCTTTGCAATGGCCCCCGGGAGGGGGGTGGTTTTCATGTCGCCCCGGAGGCTAAAGTTGATGATGGCTGGTTGGATTACGCCGCCATTACGAGTGTCTCCAGGCCGATGATGTTTCGCCTGATTCCGGAGGTCATGAAGGGTACTCATGGTCGCTTCTCGCAAGTCAGGATTAATAAATTCAAGGAAGTGAAAATCAGCTCTGACCGACCGCTGGTGATCCATACGGATGGCGAGATCTACGCTGGTTTTGGTACCGATGTGCGTGAACTTTCAGTGAAAATCCTGCCATCTGCTCTTGAAGTTATCATATAACCGATTTCCATACCCTTGTGAAGTGGAACTATGCCCGACCTTGCCCAAACCCTAGGTACATACGATCTGGGGTATTTACAGATTGTAGCCGGGTTGTGGGGCTTGGATTTTTCCGCTAAAGATTTCCAGCTGGGTTTGAACAGGCTCTTGCCGTTGCTGCTGGATGAATCCCATCTGAATGAGATGGTACAAGCACTGCCAATGGAAGCCCAGGCAGCGATTCGTGACCTGCTGAGCAATGATGGTCGTTTGACCTGGCCAATTTTTACCCGCCGCTACGGCATTGTCAGGGAGATGGGATCTGGCCGCAGGGATCGAGACCGACCCTACCAGGATCCGATTTCGACCGCGGAAATCTTATTCTACCGGGGTTTGATCGGGCGGGCTTTTTTTGACACACCTGATGGGGCGGAGGAGTATGCTTATATCCCAGATGACTTGAAGACAATCATGCCCGTGGATCAGGTGAGTTCACCCCAACCCCTGGGGCGAGCTGCAATTCCGGATGAGCGTGCTCATTCGTACCCCGTTTCAGACCGTATACTGGATGATACCTGCACCATGCTGGCTGCCCTGCGCATGGGATTGGCGGAGGAGCAGGTCACTTTGTCTGATTACCCCGGGAATTTTTCACCTTCTGTGCGAACCTTGACATCCTTACTTCAGGCAGCTAATTTACTCGATGATGCAGGAAAACCCATTCCGGAAGCGACCCGCCTTTTCCTCGAAGCTGAACGAGGCCACGCTCTGCTCCAATTGGTGACCGGCTGGCAGCAAAGCAAGCGGCTCAATGAACTGGCGCAAATACCAGAGCTGATCCTGGAAGGTGAGTGGAGAAATGATCCACTGCGAACGAGACGTGCGATCCTTGAGTTATTGACCACCATCCCAAAAGACACCTGGTGGGGGTTAAACGCTTTTATCAACACGGTTCACGAACAGAATCCCGATTACCAGCGCCCTGCAGGAGATTATGATTCCTGGATCATCCGGCATGCAGAACTGGATACCTACCTGCGTGGTTTTGAGAGTTGGGACCAGGTCGATGGGCAGCTGCTGCGCTTCACGATCACGGGTTATTACCATTGGTTGGGAATTTTGGATCTGGCTGCTCCCGGTAAGCAAAAACCGCTGACCGCTTTCCGTTTTTCCACTTGGTCAGAAGCACTGCTCCAGGGAACGGCTCCCCCTGGTTTACCGGACGAGGACCAGAAGATCATCCTGCGTTCGGATGGTCGCCTGGTGTTATCGAGGCGAGTTCCCCGCTCTGTCCGCTATCAATTAGCACGTTTTTGTGGATGGGGCGACTTGAAGCGGGGGGAGTATACCTACCAGCTCACCCCGGGATCATTGAAGCGGGCAGAAGAGGGTGGATTGGTTATCGACCAATTGCTGGTGCTGCTGCGCAAGCATGCAGAGCAAGTGCCGCCCAACCTGGTGACCGCGCTGGAGCGCTTCGAACAGCACGGCAGGCAGGCTCGCATCGAGCGGGTGCTGGTGCTGCGGTTGAGTTCTCCTGAGGTATTGGAAGCGCTGCGTGCTTCTCGGGCAGCACGTTTCCTGGGTGACCCGCTGGGACCCACCACCGTGATCGTCAAGCCTGGGGCG
>JALHTN010000524.1 GCA_022865865.1 Anaerolineales bacterium | reverse complement strand
TCCTGTTGCTCCGCTTGGGCGTCTCTGCATGCTCAACGACTACGTCTTGCCGAAGCAGAGTTTTGTAGCCTGCCCCAACCAGGATGTGGCCTACGGTCTGGCTTATTTATCTCTCGATGAGCAGCCGGTCGTCATCCAGGTGCCCGATTTCGGAGACAGGTTCTGGATCTGGGCGCTCTATGACGCCCGCACCGACCAGTACGGCGAGCTTGGTAAGCCTTATGGAACCAAGCCGGGTTTCTACCTGCTGGTCGGCCCCAATTGGGATGGCGAGGTTCCTGAAGGTATTGCGGCCGTGATCCGATCGTCCACAGAGCTTTCAATGGTTGGCCCTCGCGTTTTCATGGACGACACCGACGAAGACCGGGCGGCCATTCAGCCAGTGGTCAACCAGATCAATGCCTATCCCCTGGCAGAGTTCGATGGGCAGATGAAGATCAAGGATTGGAACGATGTGCCAAATTTTCCAACCCCGGAGATCGAAGGCGAAAATAAGTGGGTCGTACCGGACGTCTTCTTCGATCAGCTGCCCGGGGTGATGGATGCGGTCGCGCCGCTGCCCGGTGAGGAAGCTCTCTACGCAAGCATCCGACAGGTGCTTGAGGCAGCCGAAAAAGATCCTGAAGTTAAGCAGGCCTTGATTGAAGTGGCCGTTGAGACCGAGCAGGAAGTGGTTGACCCACTTTTTCTCTGGAAGCACAATGGTATTCCCGCCGGCAACGGTTGGAACCGCTCCGCCAACAACGCTGAGTGGGGTTTTGATTATCTAATGCGCACCAGCACAGCCCGCTCGATTATGTTCGATAACCGGCCCAGCGAAACGCAGTACTTTTACACCGATAACAATTTCGAGGGCCATCAACTGGAGGGCCAACACCTCTACGCGGTGACCTTCCCGGATGGTGGTCTTCCGCCGGTCAATGGATTCTGGTCCATGACTATCTACAATAGATATCACATCTTTGAGCTTAATGATCTTAACCGGTACTCAATCGGCACCAAAAACAAGGATCTGAATTACAATTCCGATGGTTCTCTGACCCTGTATGCATGCACGCAGTCCCCCGGCGAGGATCAGGAAACCAACTGGCTTCCCGCACCCAAAGAAACTTTCTCGCTCTATATCCGCTGCTATTGGGGTGAAGCCGCGATTCTCGATGGCAGTTGGAAACCGCCCATAATTGAAAAGGTGTAGTGAGGGGAACTATCATCTACGAGTAGTACTGTCATAACTGAATGTGATGCACAAAAAGGAGAAAAATTGACTACCACTAAAGAAATTGTTAATACCAGAATCGGCGAGCTGACCTTTGAAAATGGCTACCCTTCCAAGGATACGGTCAAAAAACTCTATGATGAGCTCGACTTCCAACGCGCCGTGCAGTGTTATATCTGGGGTTTACCCATCGTAGCATTTGCCGAGTGGCAGAGGACGCACACCGAGGTCTTTGGAGCCAGGCAAATCGACATGATCATTTACCAGAGCTATTTTGACAAAATTGGTATTTTGACCGCCAACACCACCACCCCCTATTTGCTCACTTTTCACGACCTGTCGGAAACTGGTCCGATCGTATTCGAGCTGCCGCCAGGTCCTACAGCCGGCGTCTATGATGATTTCTGGCAGCGTCCATTCATTGAAATGGGCCTGGCAGGTCCGGATAAGGGTGCCGGCGGCAAATACCTGCTCATTGGACCCGGTCAATCTGTGGATGACACCGAAGGGTATTACGTGGCTAAATCACCCACCATCAATGTCGGCGGGGGCTATCGCATACTTGAACGCGATCCCGAAAAAGCCAAAGCAATCGTGCAGGGCACCCGGATCTACCCCTACAGCCAACGGGATAATCCACCCATGCTGCGTTTCATCAGGCCTGAAGGGAAAAGGTGGAGCCAGGCCCAGCCGCGCGGCATGGCTTATTGGGAGCTACTGGCTCAGATCCTTGGTAAGGAGGTAATTGAGGATCGGGATCGTTTTATGATGGCTATGCTCAAACCATTGGGCATTGAGAAGGGAAAGCCCTTCGATCCAGATGACCGCCAGAAAAAGATCCTGGAAGAGGCTGCTTTTATCGGCGAAGCCATGGCCAAAGCAAACTCTTTCGAGAAACGCTTTGCGAATGCGCGCTATCGACCAGAGACACAGTGGGATTATGTGATCATGTTGGACCCCCTGCAAGAAACGGAATTCTACAGCCAGCTCGATGAGCGCGCAGCTTACTGCTACGAGGCTGTCACCACATCCAAAGCGATGGTCAGCAAAACACCTGGTGTAGGTCAGGCCTATTTGGGTGCTTATAGTGATGCTGATGGTGACTGGCTGGATGGCGCTAAAACTTACCGCCTGCGTGTGCCGGCTGAAGCACCGATGAAGCAGTTCTGGTCGGTAACGGTTTACGAAAACGACACACGCTGCGTAATTGACACTGAGCAGCAGCAGGCCGACCTATCCTCAGTTATGGATCTGGTGACCAACTCCGACGGCTCGACAGACCTCTACTTTGGGCCGGAAGCGCCGGAAGGTTTCGAAAAGAACTGGATTCAAACCTTACCTGGTCACGGCTGGTTTGCGTATTTCCGCCTGTATGCCCCCACCGAGCGTTACTTCGATAGTTCGTGGGTGCTGCCGGATATCGAGAAGGTTATTTAACCAACAGACAAATTTGTGCTGAAGTATTGGTAATCACGTGAATTAACCTTCATTTGGGTAGTGATAACTTGCATAAACGAAGTAAGGAGAATTAAATGACATTAAAAGAATACAAACCCGGTACCGCATTCACTGGCGTCGTCGGTCGCACCTATGACCAGTCCAAGCCAGCCTGGCCGGAACCCAACCGCGCTAAGGAGGGCGCGCCCAATGTCTTGTTCATCGTCCTGGACGACACCGGCTTTGGGCACCTGGGCAGCTACGGCAGCCCCATCGCCACCCCCAACCTGGACAGCCTGGCGGCAGGCGGGGTGCGTTACAACAATATGCACACCACCGCCCTGTGTTCGCCCACCCGCACCTGCATCCTGACCGGGCGCAACCATCATTCCAACAACATGGCCTGCATCACCGAAGGCTCGACCGGTTATCTGGGTTATAACGGCAATATCCCCTTCGAAAACGGCTTCCTGTCCGAGATGCTCCTGCAGCACGGTTACAACACTTACGCCGTCGGCAAATGGCACCTGACCCCCCCCGACCAGGTCTCGGCCGCCGGGCCCTATGACCGCTGGCCTTTAGGCCGCGGCTTCGAGCGCTACTACGGCTTCCTGGGCGGTGACACGCACCAATACTACCCCGAACTGGTCTACGACAACCACATCGTCGAGCCGGAGAAAACGCCGGAAGAAGGCTATCACCTGACAGAAGACCTGGTCGACAAAGCGATCAGTTTCGTTGCCGATACCAAGCAGGTAGCGCCCAATAAACCTTTCTTCATGTACTTTGCGCCGGGGGCTATGCACGCCCCGCACCACGTCACCAAAGAGTGGGCTGACAAATACAAGGGCATGTTCGATGACGGCTGGGACGCCTACCGCGAAAAAGTGTTCGCAAAACAAAAAGAGATGGGCATTGCCCCGGCAGATGCCGAACTCTCGCGCCAAGATCCCGACGTGCAGGATTGGGACGCGCTGCCCGAAGACGAACGCCGGCTTTATGCCCGTATGATGGAGGTCTTTGCCGGTTTTCTGGAGCATACCGATTTCCATATCGGCCGCCTGCTCGATTTCCTGAAGAAAATCGGGGAGTTCGATAACACCCTGATCATGGCCATCTCTGATAACGGCTCCAGCGCCGAGGGCGGCCCCACCGGATCGGTTAACGAGAGCAACTTCTTCAACAATGTTCCCGAAACTGCGGAAGAAAACCTGAAGGCCATCGATGGGCTGGGTGGACCAGAGTACTTCAATCACTTCGCCTGGGGTTGGACCTGGGCCGGTAATACCCCCTTCCGCCGCTGGAAGCGCGAGACCTATCGTGGCGGTGTTAGCGATCCCTTCATCGTGCACTACCCCAATGGCATCAAAACCAAGGGGCAGGTGCGCATGCAGTTCGCCCACGCCATCGATATGGTCCCCACCGTACTCGATCTGTTGGGTTTGGAGGCACCCACCAGCATCAAGGGCGTCACCCAGGCTCCTATCGAAGGCGTCAGCTTTGCCGATTCCTTTGAAGATCCGCTGACGGCCTCCAAGCACCGCACCCAATACTTCGAGATGATGGGTCATCGTTCGATCTACCACGCTGGCTGGCGGGCCGTCTGCCCCTGGCCCGGTCCCTCCTTCACCGAAGCGGGTACCGGTTTTGGCAATCCGATCTCGGCTGAGAGATTGACCGAGTTAGACGCCAACAGCTGGGAGCTGTATCACGTGGACGAAGATTTTGCCGAGAATAACGATGTCTACGCCGAGAACCGCGCCAAGCTGATCGAGATGATCGCCCAATGGTACGTCGAGGCGGGCAAATACAACGTACTGCCGGTTGACGGGCGCGGTGCAATACGCGTCATGGATCCACGCCCGACGATCGCCGTGGCTCGCAGCAGCTATACCTACTATCCCGGCACACAACCGGTATCATCATATGCTGGCGCCAACGTGATGAACCGTCCGCACAGCATCACCGCTGATGTGGAAATCCCGGAAGAAGGCGCCGAAGGCGTGATCTTCTCCCATGGCGGCAGCGACGGCGGTTACTCGCTCTATATCAAAGATGGAAAGCTGCATTACGTACACAATTATATGGCCAGCGAGTATTTCCATGTCGAGTCGACTGAACTGGTGCCAGCTGGCAGTCACCAGCTGCGCTTCGAGTTCGAGGTCACCGGCCCGCCGGATATTCCTGGGGGCAAGGGTGTGCCTGGTCTTGCCCAGCTCTACTTTGATGGCAAGCTGGTTGGGCAGGCCGATTTCCCCTTTACCACCCCCTTAGTGTTCGGTGTCGTGGGTGGGGCGCTGGAGTGCGGCCAGGATAGCGGTTCGCCGGTCACACCGCAGTATGCCCCGCCGTTCGAATTCACCGGCACGATTGACACCGTGACCGTGGACGTCAGCGGCGAGCTGATCAAGGATGAAGAAGCCGAGATGCGCATGATTATGGCACGGCAGTAGAGATTATTGGTTATAGAGGGGCTGCCGAAACTGGCAGCCCTTTTTTGTTGTTAAATCCTCTGTCCCATCGAAAAATTTAATCTTCCACATTTCCTGGTCGTAGAGAATGGTGATTTTCCTTCATCAAGCGCTCAAGTCCCTCCTCTCCACAACAGTGGAAAATTTTCCGTCTCGAGTTGATAGTGCTCTTCTTTATTAAACACTTTTTCCAAAAATAGCATGATCTACTTGCTTAAGCAGAAAATATTTCCTATACCGATATAGACCCACAAGGTGCTCAACCTGAGCACTTCTTTGATATTCACAATTCATTCAGGGAGGTGAGACATGCGTCGAATAAATATGCAGACCTGGCCGCGACGCCAGCACTTTGAATTCTTCAACGCCTTCGATAACCCACACTTCGGACTGTGTGCAAACGTAGACTTGACAGCCTTCTATCCATTTATGAAACAGCATGGTTTTTCAATTAACGTGGGGATCGTTTATTTAAACGCCCGCGCCGCCAACGCTATTCCTGAGTTCCGCTACCGCATCCGGGAAGGAGAAGTCGTAGAGCACGAGATCATCCACCCAGCGACAACCATTCTAACCAAAGAGGGCCTGTTCAACTTCTGTACATTCGACTATATAGATGATTTTCCCACTTTTGAAACCAGAGCCAAGAAGATGATTGCGGAAACACGCCAGGATCCTGCTCTCAATATTAAGCCAGGACAAGACGACCTGATGTATACGACAGCCATACCCTGGGTTCGTTTACCAAATTTATGCATCCGATGCATTACCATCCAGCCGATTCGGTACCCAGGTTCGCGTGGGGGAAGTTTTTTGAGGCTGGCGATCGCCTGCTGATGCCTTTGGACGTGCAGGCTCATCATGCGCTGATGGACGGATTCCATATGGGAAGATTCTTTGAAAAAATCCAGGACTATTTACATAATCCGGATTCGGTGCTGTTTGAAGCATCCTAATAGCAAACAGCCAGGGTCTGGTCTGACCCTGGCTGTTGGTTAACCATTAGCGCTGCGAATTTTAGGGGGTTTCCCGGCCCGGTCCCAGCAGCGGGCAGGAGAAGAACTTGTCACCTTCGTCCTTGATATCATCTCCATTGACATCCACCCACCACCTGCCGCCCACGAATCCCTGGTCGCCAGGTCCCCACATGGTGTAAAGCTGCCCCTCAGTATCCATCTTCAGCTTCTGGAAGCGCCCTTTTATGGGCAGAGATGGACCAACGATAGAATCGTAGTACAAACCCTGGCTGGTTACAAAGATCACCGGGCGCGCTCTTTCACCACCCGGCAATCCTGGCGGGGGACCACCTGCGAAGGCTGGTACTGCAAAGATCAGGCTGATGGCAACTACCAGTGCTACTAATGCGCTTTTCTTAATCATGATTCACACTCCTTTGTATGAATGTACGGTGAGGTTGGCGCTAACCTCGTTTGAATTGCCCCCAGTATCGCACTGGAAGATTACAGCCTACTTGCCCAGAGATTACGAAATCCTTAACCTATCCAATTTTCCATTTCACCGGCTCTATAACCCCCGGGCGGTTGAGCTTCACGAAGGTAGCCAGCGCCCGGCGTTTTATGATATATTCTGACCTGGATGGTAATATTTAGATCCTTATCTCTGGGAGGTGGTTATGGCTTTCGACGAAGAACTGGCCGCTCGCATCCAGGATGAGTTGGCTGGTCAGCCCGGCCTGGTCGCGAAAAAGATGTTCGGCGGGGTGGGATATATGGTGCAGGGCAATATGGCT
>JALHTN010000523.1 GCA_022865865.1 Anaerolineales bacterium | reverse complement strand
GCTGCTATTTACGCCATACTGGATACTGATTCATTGGTTTAGCGGTCTCATTAGAGTTGAGATGTTGCGCTTGATAAAACAAGAAGCGGAGGAGTCATTTCAACACTAGAGGTTACTGAAAAAGATGTGCAGAGTGCTACCTGCTGGGGGTCCTTCGTTGACCCTTTATATCTTCGAGCCCTTCGCGGCTTACACTCATTTGCCAACTCCCACCGGAAGAATCTGACTCTAACTATAATACCTACGATTAACCAACCAGCTAATACACCTGGCTGCCACAAATCTCTTCCTGTAATAGTACAATTATTTGCATCTGCAACGGTGAGATGAAATGAATGAGGAACTAATCGCTCCCTGCGGCATGAACTGTGGAGTGTGCAGTGGATACCTTGCTCTCAAATATGATTTAAGAAACAGGGGAATCAGGATGTCATACTGCACCGGTTGCAGGCCAAGAGATAAGAGGTGCTCCTTCCTTAAAAAGAGATGCGCTTTACTCCTGAATGGCGAGGTGAAATACTGTTATGAATGCAATGATTTTCCCTGCCGGGAGCTCAGCCATATCGACAAGCGATACACGATGTATTTCAGGATGAGTATGGTTGAGAACCTGGAATCCATCAAGAAGAATGGCATTAGACAATTCCTTGAAAAGGAGGAGGAGAGATGGAAGTGCCCTGAGTGTGGGGGAGTCATATGTTGCCATAATGGCATTTGCTTTAGCTGCGGGGTGAGCAAATTGAGAGATAAGAAAAAGTTATATAGATGGGAGTGACCTGCCCCTTAAAAATCGATCTAGGAAAAATGTAAAATATGGATCGATTTGGAAAGGTGATGTTATTTAGCTGGAAGGGCATTTACGCCGGAGCAGGTCATCAACAAACTACAGGAGGCTGAAAGCGTATTCAGATAGATGATGATTTATTGCTGGTTACGCAGGACGCAAGAGATGCTGGACAGGGTGGAGAGCTAGCTGAACTCCAGACAATCTTCCCCAGCACACTACCCTGTGACGTTTGTTTAATAATGCGGGGATATTTATAGCTCCCAATCATAATTGTTGCACTGCTTAATAAATATATGTATGATACAGTTTACGCCATCATATGCTGCAATATGTTTCTTAATGTCCTGCATCACAAACGCCATATCGGCTAATAAGTTCTCCACTATATAATAAGAGACCGCTGCAGAAGAGGTGCAGGATACTTCCTGCCGGGGGTCTGGGGGTGTCCCCCAGCTTTAAAAGTCCCCCACGATTGGGGGGTATAGGGGGTTGACTGAGGCTATTTCAGCACTCTCAATAAATATTACAAAGGGGGAAAACAAATTGGAGACAAAGGTAAAATCGAAGGCATTGCATCAATTCCAAGAGGTCACAGAGACTATTATCAATCCTGAACTTAAGAAATGGATGGGTCAGGGTGGCAAGGTAGCGGGATATTTCTGCAACGCGATGCCTGTTGAGCTTATCACTGCTGCAGGTTTTTTCCCTTTTCGAATAAGGGCTACAGGCAGCACGAGCACGGAGCTATCTGACTCGTACTTCAGCAGCATCAATTGCTCCTTCCCCCGTCACGCGTTTGATATGGCACTTAAGGGAGACTACGATTTCCTGGATGCTCTGGTCATGTTTAACAGCTGCGATCATATCCGCCGTGTTTATGATCACTGGGTACGCCAGATAAAAACCCCCTTCGTAAGGATTCTCAGCCTTCCCAGAAAAGGAGAGCAGCCGCAGGTGGAGTGGTTCCGAAGCGAATTAGATGTTCTAAGAGAAAGTATGCAGGAACATTTTGGGGTGGAAATAACTGATGATGGACTTAGGGAGGCGATAGCGCTTCATAATAAATCGCGGCGCAGTCAAAGAGCACTGTACGACCTGCGGAAAGGTGATAAGCCGCCGATCACCGGTGCCGAGATGCTGGCTGTTACTGTTGCCGGTACGGCAATGCCTGTTGGAGTGTATAACAAGTTGCTCCAGGAGATGTTGGATGACATAAACGGAGCAGACGGTCATTCCAATTACCGGGCACGATTAATGGTGATAGGTGGAGAACTCGATAATCCGAAATATCTGAAGGTCATTGAAGATCAAGGGGGTCTGGTTGTTACCGACGCATTGTGCTTCGGTTCCAGGATGATTTGGGAGGATGTAGATGAGAGCGCCGATGATCCACTGACAGCATTGTCACGATACTACATCGACGAACGTCCTTCCTGTGCCCGCATGTACACACAATATCCAAGAAGACTCGAATATATACGGAACATGGTGAAGGATTTTAACGTGGATGGTGTCATTTTTGAGCGGCTGACGTTTTGTGAGACATGGGGATTCGAACAGTACTCGCTAACACAGGATCTCAAAGAATTAAATATTCCCCTTTTATGCATGGATCGTGAATACACGCTGACCGCTGTTGGTCAGCTGAAAACAAGGGTTCAAGCATTTCTGGAGACCTTAGGGAGGTAATGATGGACGCAAAGAAAGAACGAAGCATATCCAGAATGAGAGAAGAGGTTGCACAATTCGAGCCGGTACTGGATCTTCTCAGAGACGATCCAGACGAGATGTCACAACTACAATATTTTATACTCGAAAGCCTCGTACGTAATGACAAGACCATCATAGAGTGTGTCGAGCAGGATAAGCCGTTTCTGGCAAATCAGTTCACCAATCCCGTAGAGATATGCACTGC
>JALHTN010000522.1 GCA_022865865.1 Anaerolineales bacterium | reverse complement strand
TCCACTCGATCCAATCCAGCCTGGCAAATCCAAGCAGCTGGCCCGGTTCTTTTACCACTTCCAGCGGTAAATGACGAATAGTGAAATAAAACTGGTTTCCTTTCTCATCCATTTCCTTCTCAATCTCGGTATATTGCTTCTCGAGCTGCGCAGGAGAGAGTGGTCTTACCAGATCTGTACCCAACATGCGCTGATAATCACCATCCAATGTCCAACCAGATTCGAGCTGAGCGTCCAGCTCAGGATTAATCGCTGCCAGGTAAACCAGCTGGCCTTCAAATAAAGGTGTGTTCAAATTCATCTGAGCGTCCTTCAAAGATTCTTGTTGGTTTTCGCTATTCGACTTCCTCTTTCACCAGGGTTTTTCCAGTTAGCTCCAGGAAAACATCCTCCAAGGTTGGTTCATGCCCATTCGGAGAGATAATCTTCTTCAAGTCTTGGGGGGTATCCAATGCCGCAATTTTTCCGCTGTCAATAATCGCGATTCGGTCACACAGGTTGTCCGCTTCCAACATATCATGGGTTGTGAGCAGGATGGTTGTGCCAGATTCCTGGTTAAGTTCCTCAATCACTTCTTGGACCTCCCGCTTCGAGCGTGGATCGAGTCCGGTCGTTGGTTCATCCATCAACAGCAGGCGGGGACGAGGGAGCAGTGCTCGCGCAATGGCTACTTTCTGCTGCATTCCACGTGACATCTCATCCATTGGTTTATAGATAGAACGTTTCTTCAAACCCAGACGGAGCAAGATTTCTTCAACGCGGATGCGCGTCTCTTTACCATTCATGCCGTATAAACGGGCGCCATAAAGCAGGTTTTCCATCGGGGACAGCTTCTTGAAAAAGCTCGCTTCAACTGAAACCCGGTTGATCCGCCGCTGGACTTCCATCGGCTGTTTAACAACATCGTACCCAAATACTTGAATGTCACCTTTATCGGGCAGCAATAGCGTGGCAATCAGGCGAATCAGGGTTGACTTCCCCGAACCATTGGGTCCCAATACACCAAACATTTCACCTTCATCAACCTCGAAGGAAACATGATCTACCGCTACAACCGCCGGTTTATTACCGTTAGAGCTAGTATTGAAGATCTGCTTCCATAATGAAGGTTCCAACTTACCAAATTTCTTATAAACATTGTGAACCACGATTGCTTGAACCATCTTGAACTCCTTCCAATTGACACAAAAAAGCCACGGGGTTTCCCGTGGCAGGTAAAGGCGATCATTAAAAAATAAAAAACCACGGGATTGGAGTACAACCGTGGCTGTCGAATTCCTGAAATCTATCTTACTGTTCGATCAGTAGGCGCACTCCGAAAAGGAAAAAGCCTGACCGCTAGCGGAAGCGGCACGGCGAATTCGGGCAATGTAATCAGAAACTTTCAACATTAATATCCGACTCCTTTCGGGATTTCTAATGGCGACAGTCTACCATGGAGATCTGGGACATGTCAAGTCATTAATGAAAGATTAAAATTATGCGTTGTTTTGGCTACTGCCTGTTTAGCTGCAATGTATCAATAACCTCGTTCTGGCGGTTGATAAATTTCAAGATCACCATATCCTGATCTGCCTCAACCAGCATGGCACCATAATCATCGTTATAGCGCACCTGGCTGCCTTCTATCACCCCAAAGAATAAGTATTTAGACATCCCACCTAACCCGTTGACAAAGTACTGGATGCCATCCCTGGATATTCGTTCGTAGGTATGATCGTGCCCAGACAAAACGACATCTGCACCCCAATCAGCAAATGGCCACTGCATCCAATCCACTGGGCCATGCATACCTGATGAGTAAGGGGCATGGTGAAAATAGACGATCTTCCAAGGGCTGGTTGAGGCGGCGAGATGGGATTGCAGCCACGCTGCCTGTTGAGAGCTTCGCCCGACACCATCCGGCTCGCGGGAATCACTGTCCAGGACAAAGAAGTGCACTGGTCCCCGTTCAAAATCATAATAGCGTTCATTACCCGGCAAGGTGAAATAATCAAGGTAGGGCTCTGCTCCAGGAGAGTGCCAGTCATGGTTGCCTAAGCTGGGGAAAAAACGATTCTCATGAGACCCTTCCCCATAGCTGCCCTGATAGGGTGTAATAAATTCATGGAAAAATTGACCAACATGTTCATCGATCGTTTCTGATTCGCCATCCGGGTAATTGTTATCACCCGTGGTGATGATGAAATCCGGTGCCCAGCTTTTCACCAGGTCTGCTACCTCAGATTCTGCCTCAGAACCGCTCCCATAATCACCGATCACCGCGAAGCGTACATTTTGGGGAACAGGTGTGTCCTCAAGTGTTGGGGTCGGCAATATTGCTGTAGGAGTATCGGTGAATTGAGGAGGAGATGGTGGTCGGGTGAGAGTTGGCGATGGAATCGGGGTGAAGGTTAGTGTAGGCAGAGGGGTTTCAGTTGGTAATGGAGGAGGGGGTTGTGATGCTGGAATACAGGCGGGAAGAAAAACAGCGAACAGGAAAGCTGCAGCAAGCACCCATCGAAATTGGTTAATCGGTTTAATTAGACACTTCACAAATTCATCCATGATTCATTCTCAAATAATATTTGGTTTTACTGATTTTGTTCAGGGCGATTTTTGTTGTAGGTGAGGCAAATACCAATAGGAAAGTGGTTTCACCAGGTCAATATCATCGATAACTACTCCTTGGCGGTTGATGAAGCGAAAGCGGATCTTTCCAATGGAGACATCAACCAGCATAGCGCCGTAATCTTCGTTATAGCGCAGCTGGCTGCCGTCCACGATATCAGGGAACCCGTAAATTGACTTACCGCCTAAACCATTGACAAAGTACAGGATGCCATCCTGGGTGATGCGCTCGTAAGTGTGATCGTGACCCGCAAGTATCACATCAGCACCCCAATCAGCAAAGGGCCACTGCCTCAAAACATTGGAACCATGGTCCCCTGATGAATAGGGCGCATGGTGCAGGACAACGATCTTCCAAGGATAACTTGAATTGGCCAGCTGGGATTTCAGCCACGCTGCTTGAACTGATGTGCTAGATATGCCATCCGGTTCGTTAGCATCACTATCCAGGACAAAGAAGTGTACCGCACCCCAGGTGAAATCATAGTAGCGTTCATTCCCTGGCAAGGTGAAATAATCCAGATAGGGCTGCGCATCAGTTGTGTTCCAATCATGATTACCCAGGCTGGGGAAAAGTCGATTGAGCTGCGCACCTTCGCCATAGCTGCCCTTGTATGGATAAATGAATTCGCGGTAGTATTTGCCGATATTCTTATCAATCGTGTCTGCCGAACCGTTGTTATAATTATTATCTCCAGTGGTGACGATAATGTCCGGATCCCAGCTTTTAACCAAAACAGCTACATCAGCTTCAGCCTCAGAATCAGACCCATAGTCTCCAATTACGGCAAAACGCAAGCTCCCAGATTGAACTTGGTGTGGTTCTATCCCAGCATCAGAATCGAAAATTTGGAACCCAGACAATGCCTGTGATGGGCTGACATTCGACCTTTGCGCCGAAAAAACTGTCCCACCACCAGAAGAACCAGGGAACAATCCAATAAATACACAGGCGAACAAAACAAAACCATATTTGCTTTTCATGAATTTACCCACAGTATCCATCCATTATTTATCCACCAATTGGTACAGACCACCATTTTGATCGACAAAATAGATTTCCCCACGCTCATCTTCTCCGAACGAAGTTATGGGGGTGTCCGCCTGGAATAATAACCTGTTCTGCCAGGAGCCGTCTTGAGAAGGATACAAGCCCCAGACGTAACCCGATCCATAATCGCCATAAATGTAGATGCCGTTCCATTCAGGAAATTCCTCTCCTCTGTATACCACACCACCAATCACAGTGAAGCCCTGATCGCGACCATATTCTGCCACAGGATCGGTCAAACCCAAGTCCCCAGGCGGTGAAACCGCCCCAAAGGGATGAGAGCCTTCCCGATAATTCCAGCCAAAGTTGGCTCCCCCCGGGTGTCCAGCAGGTAGAAAGTCGATCTCCTCCCAGGATCCCTGACCAACATCACCGATGAAGAGATCTCCAGTCAAGCGATCGAACGAAATGCGCCAAGGATTTCGCAATCCAACCACCCAAACTTCAGGAGCTGCTCCTCCACCAACAAAAGGATTATCGGGAGGAATGGCGTAACCATCAACCTGATCCACATCCAGTCGCAGCAGCTTGCCCAGGAGAACACTCATGTTTTGAGCGTTACCGAGCGGATCACCGCCGCTGCCACCATCCCCCAAAGAAACGTAGAGGTAGCTATTTGGTCCAAATTTCATGTCGCCACCATTGTGATTGGCGTAAGGCTGTTCAACAACCAGCAGCTTCTCTTCAGAAGCAGGGTTGGCCTTAGCGGGATCTTCGGAGACTTCATATCGGGCGATAACGGTATCCCCATTTATATCTGTGTAGTTGACGAAGAAATATCCATTTTCCGAGTATTGAGGGTGAAATGCTAACCCCAACAAACCGCGCTCACCACAACAACTAACCAGCCCGGTGATGTCAAGGAAAGGCTCTGCCAGCAGATCGTTATCTCTGATCACCAGGATCATTCCTGATTGCTCAAGTATAAATAGACGATCAGAGCCATCCCCAGCATGAGCCAGACCGATTGGGCGGTTCAAACCACTGACGATCAACTTCCAGCCATATTGCTCGGGATCCGGGAATTGAGTCGGGTATGATCTGTTTAAAGTAGGAATGATGGTTGGTGGATGCGCAGGGGGTGTAGTGGCTGTCTTAGTTTGAATTACGGCGGAAGGTTCAGGTGGGAGAAGAGTAGCTGTTGGCAATATTTCCGAGCTTGAGAAATTGGTTGGAGTGGGTGTTTGCGAGATCTGGTTAGCTGCACCTCCACAAGCGGTAACCCACACTAATACTATAAACCATAGGAAAAGGGTAAACAAGCGCCTCAATATTTCCTCTTTGTTCGCTTTTCACTCCTCTTCGGTAAACTCGGCATCGACAATTTCATCATCATCGATCTGCTGAGGGTCTCTCCATTGACCTGGAATTTCGCCAGCCAAAGCCGCCTTGTGTTCATCAACTACGCCTTGAGGGCACAGCTCAACAAAGATAAACAGACCAAAACCGATTATGGCAGCATCGTCTATGGGACCAATAATCAAATCTGGTATCACCAGATAAATCAGGGTTCCAATGGGAATCAGTTTCAAGAATGGATTCACCCGAGGATCACGCAGGAGACGGAAAACTAATTTGAAATGATTAGATATTTCATTGAACACCCCACCACCGCCGGAATTAACCATTGAGTTTTTTTTCTTGTCAGACATGATAACCTCGAAGGATGCCAAAATGAGCGTAAACCAGTGTTAATCACAAATGGGCAAAACGAAAATCAACACCAATCCGTTAATCGGGATGCCTCCCGTAAAAATGCTGTGCATCAAATCTCAAACCTAATCAATAGTATTATAGATCAGGAGCGACATGGTTGTTTGATAAATGACTATTCATTAATCTCAAAGACTTCACCCGCGCCGTTGCCTTGAACTTCAGGGAAATAAAGCTGATAAGCCCTGGGTGGTAAAACCCGGTATTCGCCAGGCAGCAAGGTCACCATCTGATAGACGAGCTCGTATGTCCCCAGAGGTAAATAATCTGCTGCCCAGGAAATTCGGTCATCATATATTCTTGGAGCGCTGAAATCCCACCACCCCCACCCTTGTTCAAATATTGTGTTTGTATTGTACTGCTTTTCTTGGTTGGTGGTCAAACTAATATCGAGAATTTCCGCTCCAGCTGGGATATAGTCTTCAACCATTAAGTAATATGTGGAATCAGGTACGGTGAGAGTCAAACGAACATTGACCAGCCCGCCATTCTTAGCCTGGTTAATTGCAGGACAGTCTTCATCCAAACAATTCACATCGGAGGGAAAATACTCCCGGGTGATATTGATCCCCCGATCCAGCGGAGCAACATCTTCGACCGGTCGATACACGTTGAGGTGAGTATTATAGTAAAGCCTTCCTACGCCATCACCACGCATTATCGTCAAGCTGTTTGGCTCACTAGGATATAGACTGGATATTGAGGTACTAGTCTCAATTGGCGTGAGTTGGGAACTACCAACCGCCTCCCCAGCTACCAAAGGTTTATCGTTGAGGTCAGCAGAAAATTCAAATTCACCACTTAGTTCTCCCGTCCCTTTCATTACCTGTGCTAATGCCATAAGAGCCCAGGAAGACTCATAAGTAGAACTCCAGGCACCTGACGCACTGCGGTGAGCCATCAAATAACGCAGTGCGTCTGCGACCAAGGGCGAAGCGGGATCTTGATTGGCCAGGGCATAAAGGACCACTGCTGTAGATTGAAGGGTCGTGCTCATATTTTGCCAGCTGGCTTCCTGGTTCTCCCAGTGTGCACCAGTCGCGGAGCGCTGCGCACTTCCCTCCAAGTCTGAATAAAGCACCTGGATGCGTTCATCTCCTGGGGCGAGATTCTCCAAAGTCATGGCCAAATAAGCTAGAGCCCAGGGATTTAATCTTGAACGCGCCGTGAAAAGACCAGACGCACCAACCAAATCGCCTTCTCCTGCTTGAGAGAGCACATAATGCACAAATGCAAGGCGGTCAAATTGCCAGGAGTCAACCAGCATATCTGGAGTTGGCAGTGTGGCAGTTAAGTAATCTATTGCCGAATTGATCACCTCAGCTTCGATTTCAATACCCGCTTCCCTGGCCCTTACCAAGCCATAGAGGGCATAGGCTGTTATATAGGTATCACTCCGATCACCTTTCCACCACCCCCAACCACCATCGGGGTTCTGCTGATTGATCAACTGCAATATTGAATCTTCCAGGATGCGCTCTAAATTAGATTGCAGTCCAGGTTCTTCCAATCCAAATTCCTGGATAACCCGGTAGGTTTCTAAATTGGGCAGAAAACGCGAAACCGTTTGCTCTGTATTGGCGTATGGATAAAACTCAAGCGCTTCAAGAGCACTCATCATGGCTGCGCCCAGAGTAGGAGCCATCTCTAATTGTAGTTCACCACTTTGCGGGTCAAATGAGCGCGGCAGACTGACCACTTCCAGACGCTCTCCACCCTCGTCCATAACGCCTGAACTAGCGAAAGTTTGCGGTGCGATAAAGCGCAATACTGGCAGCTCACCCCAGACAGGTTGGCTGGCATCCTGCAATTCACCCGCGCTGGCTGCGAAGACCAGGTTAACACTTTCGACATCCTCAGCTGTCCCCCACCATTCAACACGCTCTCTACCACCAGATGGAATGCGAACTTCCTGGAGCACAAGTTCAGGATCATCTAATTTGAAACCATTCTCCTGCAAGGAAACTTCCACCTGCAGCACTTCCCCTGTGTTGTTATGAACCACCGCAGCGAGCAACACATGGTCACCTGCTACAAAGAAACGGGGTGTAACAGGACGCACCAGCAGATCTTTGGTACTAATCACCAAATTGTTATCCTGACCAACCTGAGTGTCATGGGTTACGCCGCGGGTATCCAACTGCCAAGAGGTTATATTATCTGGCAGGGTCAATCTCACCTGAGCTTGACCATCAGCACCGGTGACAATATCTGCGTTCCAATAAGCTGTATCAAGAAATTCTTCGCGAATCTGGACCGGTTGAGCGAGCTCACCACCCCCTCCGCCGATACCTTCCGGACCAAATGACTGCAGTTGTGTCGAGCCGGCTAAACTAAGACTCGTGTTAACTCCAAGCGGTTGTTCACCGTAAAATGCGGAGACGATGTCTGGCGAGTTCGCATCCGCGAGTGCAAGCACCGCCAGATCAACCACTGAGAGGGAAAATTCTCCATCAACGGGATTCCCCAGAGAATCAGCCACCAACAGGTTCATGATAATTTCCCCGCCGGGTTCTACCACAATTGGCTCGCTGGTGAGTGAAACATTTAGGGTATGCTCAATGGGTTCGATTGGTATCGCCAAATAACCCTGGCGAAAATCAGCTGCTCCTTCACCATTGGGTTTGATCAAGGTAACGGAGAGATAAATATTCGGTGATTGCTCATCATCTAATTGGACAGGAATATCAAACCCCGAACCACTAACCGGAAGGATTTGATGCTCAAATAAGATGCCCCGTTCAGTTGTCACTAAAGCAACTGCACTCTCGCCAAATGGGTTTGGAACAAAGACCTGCGCTGTTTCTCCAGGCTGGTAGGAGTTCTTATCCGCGGTTAATCGTAATCGCTGGTTGGGCAAGGTCGGCCACTCCGCCTGTCCAGGACCGCCAACCCACAAGATAATCTGGGTGATTGCATTTTCACCCTTACTTCCCATTCCGCTGACCTGCAGCTGGTAAGTCCCTGGTTCTGATGGAGTGAATGCGATCCGGGCTTTTCCATCTTCACCAGTCATCAAATCTACACTGCCCACTGGTGTATAGCGAGGTTCGTAAACTGGGAAACCACGCAAATCACCTGGCTGTGGTTCAATCCGCTCCCATACAATCTTGCTATAATCCGCGGATAAGGACTGCTCCCCAGCTGGCTCCTGATCCCAACCCACAATCTGGATATCAAAACCTGTTTCGCGAGCTACACGGCCGGACCAAGAATCTGGTTTGATCCCGATGTAGAACTCTGCGGGATTGACCAGTAGATCTGAACGCGCGCTGACGGGTAATCCACTTTCGTCAACTGCGGTAGATTCAAGTGTGTAGAGGTGGCGCTCGTCTGACAGGGGAACGTTCAGTTCAATATCCAAGGTCCCTGAGGAATTCGTTTTGCCCTCACCTTGATCAACTTGTTCTTGAAATCCAAAAGAGAAAAGTCCGGGTAATCCAGATAACCAACCCGTGTCCGCTTTACCGACCTGGTAGCCAGGCAGATGAAAATTTGCGGGCTTGCGAAGCAAAATCCATTGAACAGGCACATCTCCAGCTGGAGCACCGAAGAAATAATTTGCCGTCACACTCCCAGTGATATTCTCCCCCGCCAAGGATTGATCCGCTGGGAAGGAGACCTTCAGGTCGATCTCCGGCTTTCGGTATTCCGCAACCTGGAAAGCCACACTGGAATAACCAGCTTCTTCGAGGATAAAGCGGTAGACCCCTGGCTCAATATCTTCTGGCAAAGTATACAGGCCGTGCGCAGTCCCAATTTCCGATAGGTGTAGATCGAAGGTGGCGATCTGTTCGCCAAAATCATTGACCAGGTTGAGGATTTGATTCGCTTGATCTGGAAGATCATAACGCCCATTATAGGTTTGGCGAAGGATCACCCGAAAGTTTACCATTTGACCGGGACGATAGATCGGTCGGTCGGTATAAAGGTATCCCTCGAGGTGTGGGGGAGTGTAATCAACCCGATAACCAAAACTGCTGCCATCTAAACCCTGTCCCCAATTTGAAAGCGCAGCAGAGAAGTTTTCTTCACCCGGTGCTCCAAGGATTGCATAGGATATGCCATAAATATCTTCCATTTCCCGGATTGGAATTTCGGAGTGCAGGACTCCATCGGCGTCAGTTTGCCCTTGAGCCAGGGATTCACCACTTTCAGAATAGATTACCACTGGAGTGTTCTCGATAGCTGCGCCATCTTGTAGATTTACTGCCCAAACCAGCACATCTGTCGCGCTGAGCTTGAGGGTGGTATTGATATCACTGACGATCAGGAGATATGGTCCAGGATAGATATATTCAACACCCACATTAAAACGCAGTGAATAGATTCCTGGAGCAAGTGGACCACCATCTAAGGAGAGCGGGATCTCCACTGGCGTACTTTGGTTAGCCGGGATATCTAAATTCCGTAAAAGTGTGAGCTTACGCTCTGGGTGGTAGGTTTGGCGTAATTCGTAATTTCCAGGAGCCATTAAATCCTGAAAATCTTCCAAGGGAACCGCTCCAAGCGAGTAGGTCAGCTCACTAATATTGGTGGCTTGTATCGTGATGCTCGATTGATCTGGTGTCATAAATATCATATCGGAACCTGTGGTGACTACCAATGAGGGTTCCAGCGGTTTTGAATGGAAATTTAGGTTAAACTCCTGACCGAGGCGACCATTCCATTTATCCGGCAGATTAGGCGATATGGTCAGGGTGTAGGCAGTATCGGGATTAAAATATCCACCGAGCCACAAGGTCTGTCCACTCTCGTCAGTATTAGCCTGCAAGTCAGCAACCTGCGGATTGAAGGTTATGAATTGAAGTACATTTTTAAACTTTATTGGGGAATTGAATTCAACCGCAACGCTGCTGTATACATCTAATTGACCTCGGTCTGCTGGATCACTTGCGACCACGGACAGCTCCGGAATAGTTTGGAAAGCAGTCTGGTAGGAGGTACCGATGTGTGTCCCTCCTGCAGATAAGGTCTCATCACCAAGCTCTAGTGAATAAACACGGTCTCGTTTCAGCAGAATATCCGGGGTAAAAGTAAATTCGGTCGATTCTTCATTCCAGGTGAATTCTCCTTGCACGCGGTTATTCTCAGCCTCTCTCAATGTGAACTCGTCCGCAATGCTTTCGGGATCCATCGGATGGTTAAAAATGAGCAGGACAGTCGAATCCAGGTTAACATCCTTGGCACCATCAACGGGTTCAACCGATAAAAGATTGGGCTCTGCAGTAGTGAAAGACCAGGGTTGTCGGATTTGCAGCGGGCTTCCATCCAGACCAACCAAATCCTCTTTGATGCGGACTGAGTACTCCATTCCGCCTGCCAATGAGGGTTCAGGGGAAAATACATATGTGCTCGTGTTGAGCCATTCACCATGCCCCTCTACCTCTGGCTCAAGAGAAAAAGCTGCTGGTAAGTTTGCTTGATCTGCACCTAAAGGCACAATTGGTCGATTGAAAGTCACTACAACAGGATCTGCGGGATTTACCCCTTCTGTACCCTGTTCAGGGACAGTCTGAGCGAGGTTCAAGTAACCTACAGCATGATAAACCAAGCTAATGGGTTCAACCAAAGGTAAACCATTGGTGGCCTGCGCCTGGGTATCGAATTGCAGATTTAATTTCGTGCCTGGGGAAAGAGGCGTATCCGGAGTGAAGATCAGAGTTGAGTCATCAATCCAGCTAAAACTCCCAGAGAGCCCAGAGAAAGCTGCCTCCACTGTAGGTCGTTCCATCGATTGGTTGAAATAAAAAATGACCGACCCATCCAAACTCAGTTCTGCATTTGGAAATGGATCACTTTCCACCAATTCTGGTGGCAGCGGGCGAGGTGTGGGAGTAGGTTCAGCAGGTAATGTCGCGGTTGCCTGTTGAACAACTTCCTGAGAGGGGAAAGGGGATGGTGACTCAGTCTCTCCACTGGGAAATGAACAAGCGGATGAGACCAGCATCAGGGTAAAAACCAATAAGTACAACCAATGGTGTCTCAAACCACTTTGACCGAAATCCGGAGAGCGATCAGAGATTAGTCGCATACGAATTTCTCCATAAAAAGGAGACGGTTGAACATGAATCTATGTTCCACAAAGTAGGATGATTATACTCGAAGGCAGGCGTACCCATATTGTATACACCAGAAGGACATAATTATCTTCACACTACCCCAGGTCCAAGCACAATTGTAGAAAACTCACATCGCTAAACCTTGCTCAAGATCAGCAAGAATATCCTGCTCGTTCTCTGTTCCGACTGAAAAACGCACCAGCCCATCACTGATCCCCATTTTCTCTCGTTCTGCAGGTGGTACGCTGACGTGGGTCATGCTTGCGGGGTGCTGAATCAGGCTG
This sequence comes from Anaerolineales bacterium, assembly GCA_022865865.1. The sequence goes on along the minus strand of JALHTN010000522.1, from coordinate 6,047 downwards.
TCGACATTCCCCAGACTAACTCCGAGCGTGACCAGATTTAAGCGGTTCATTAATCTTTCACCTGCGCTCAACCCACCTTTTAAAACAAAAGATAACATCCCACCAAAGGCATGCATTTGTTCTTTAGCAATACCATGGCCTGCGTCACTTTCCAACCCGGGGTAATGAACTCGTTCAACCGCAGGGTGATCTTGCAGGAATTGGGCAACCGCCATCGCATTCTCGCAATGCCGCTGAAGACGCAATTCGAAAGTTTTCAAGCCCATATTTGCCAACCAGGCATCGAAGGGGCTCGGGGCACCTCCCAAAGTCTTCATGATTAATGGGATTTCCTGTTTCATGTAGCCTAAACGTGTGCTGATCACCAATCCACCAATGATCACCCCGTGACCGGAGAGATATTTGGTCGCAGAGTGAACCACCACATCTGCCCCCATACTCAACGGACGTTGGCAATAGGGAGTGGCAAAGGTATTGTCAACCACCAACCAGCAATCATGTTGGTGAGCAAGTTCAGCTACTTCGGCCAGATTCACCACCAGCATGGTAGGATTTGCTGGTGTCTCGGCATAAACCAGGGTAGCTTTTGGATTAGCTTGCAGAGCTACCTCCCAACCCGAAGCCGTGGTGTCTTTCACCCAGACAACCTCAATTCCCATGCGGGGCGCGATCATACTAAGAAAATTATAGGCATTGCTATAGAGGGATTCCTGCGCGATGATCACTTCTCCTGCTTTAACGCGGGCCAATATGGCAGATGAGATAGCTGCCATGCCCGAGGCAAATGCCTTTCCCGCTGCCAGATCGTCGAGCTGATCAGTCTTCTGCTCATGGAGTAAGTCCAGGGCTTCCAACAGCGCAACCCTTCGTGCAAAATGATCCACATTTGGGTTACCTGCCCGCGTGTATGTGTAGCCTTCCTGGGAACCATCGTAGATAGCTACACCTGTCGCGTGATCTGGGAAACTGAACAAGGATGTCTGGTAGATGGGCATAACATGGGCACGGTGTGGGTGTCCTCCTTCAGCGTAATGGTTTACCAGAGTGCTCAAGCCATAGTTTTTTGAAAATTCATTCATCTTGTACTCCTATATACTGATGCGGGGAATCTCATGATCATCTAATTATATATCAGGGCTTTTTGGTACAATAAAAACTCGAAACATAGGGAACATACACACCAAAGCGACCGTTTAGTGACTGGATGAGAAATATTTCTACTGCAACACCACCAATATCACGCCCGATAGACCTGATTCCCCAGATTGCCGCTGCTATCATCGGAGGAGTCATTATCTTCAGCTTGCTAATGGTGGCAGTGTTGATCGGTTACAACATTTCCTTCGCGGACAAGATCTACCCAGGAGTTGTGGTTGCTGGAGTTGACGTATCTGGAACAGAACCTGCAGAAGCTTCGCTGCTGTTAGAGACCGGATTGGATTTCCCCAAGCAAGGGAAAATCCTTTTCCGGGATGGGGAAAAAATCTGGCTGGCTTCCCCCTCTCAAGTTGGTTTTTACTTAAACCCGCAAGCCTCTGCTGCGATGGCCTACCAATATGGGCGCACAGGTGGGCCGCTCAATCGTCTCAGCGATCAGTTCAAATCCTGGTATTTGGGTACCGCACTGCCCCCCATGTATGTGTTTGATGAAAATACAGCTCAGATGTACATCGCGGGCATCGCTGCACAAACCGACTCTCAAAAGGTAGAAGCTTCCCTGAGCATCGAAGGTGTGGAGGTAGTTGTCCAACCCAGTCAGACAGGCAGACAATTAGATATCCCTGCAACTCTTGAAAGTTTGCAGCTGCAACTGGAAACCATGCAGGATGGCGAGATTCGGTTGAAAATTGAGGAAGATACACCGGTTATATTAAATGTCGAAGAACAAGCGCAGATCGCCGAGCTAATTCTAAGCCAACCCTTGATTCTCACAGTCCCTGATCCTCTTGAGGATGACCCAGGCTCATGGACCTTCGAAAGCGATTTTCTCGCCCAGCTGATCACGATTGAGCAGGTCAATGAACCTGCAGGGGAACGCTACCAGGTAGGGTTAGAGACCGATGGACTCACTTCGTTTCTGGAGGGCATCGCGCCCCAGTTAGCCGTGGATCATCAAAACGCTCGAATGATGTTTAATGATGAAACCCGCCAGCTGGAGGTAATCCAACCTGCTGTAATCGGACGTTCACTTAATGTCGCTGATTCAGTCGAGGTGATCAATGATAGGCTCTTAACAGGCGAACATGAGATCGCCCTTAATCTTGAATCCATCGAGCCTGAGGTTGGTGACGATGCAACTGCCGATCAGCTGGGCATATCGGAGCTGGTTAGCTCCCATACCTCGTATTTTTACGGCTCAAGCGCGGCACGGATTCAAAATATTACTACAGCTGCTGGCCAATACCATGGAATCCTCATTCCTCCCGGAGCAACCTTTTCATTGGGGGAGGCGCTGGGTGATGTCAGCCTGGATAACGGGTACGCAGAAGCGCTGATTATTTACGGCGACCGCACCATCGAAGGCGTCGGTGGTGGCGTTTGCCAGGTCAGCACGACTCTCTTCCGTACGGTGTTTTTCGGTGGTTATCCGGTCGTCGAACGTACCCCTCATGCCTACCGGGTAGGATATTACGAACTCAAAGCTGACGGGGGTTACAACACCAGTATGGCTGGATTAGATGCCACGGTGTATACGCCTTTCGTTGACTTTAAATTCACCAACGATACTCCCAATTGGCTGCTCATGGAAACTTATGTCAACCAGGCCGCTCGATCCCTGACATGGAAATTTTATTCAACCTCCGATGGCCGGTCAGTTGATTGGCACACGACCGGTTTAAAAAACAAAGTCGACCCCCCCGATCCGCTCTATGAAGAAAATCCGGAGCTGGCAAAGGGTAATATCGTCCAAGTGGATTGGGCAGTGGAAGGGGCGGACGTGACGATTAATCGGACCGTCATACGCAACGGTGAGACACTCTTTGAGGACGCATTTACTACGCACTATATGCCCTGGCAAGCAATATATGAGTATGGTCCAGGCACTAAAAACATGCCTCCAAAAGAGGGGAAGAAACAAGATAAGGACGGATAATACAACTCACTTCTAAATATTTCCAAGAGGAGATCATCATGGTCAGTCAGGAATTATTGGACATCCTCCGCTGTCCAAACTGCGTCAGGGAGACAGAAGGCCTGCTCGAGTACTATAAAGAAACTTGGTTGATCTGCCAGGATTGCGATCGCAAATATCCGATTCGCGATGACATTCCGGTGATGTTGATCGACGAGGGAGACAAGTGGCAAGCAACACCAAAAGAAGATCTGCCCATCCCGCCTCCTGAATAAGGTCAAATGAGCGGTATTGAAGTATCGGCGATTATTTCCGAATTCGCCAGCGATTCCGATAACCGGGCAGATAAAGCCGCGCAAGCGCTAGCCGCGGCGGGTTCAGAAAATCTGGCAATTTTCAGCAGGCTGCTCATTGATCAAAACGCGGATGTCCGTTGGTGGGCAGTGCGTTCGCTGGCCGAGATCCAATCATCTGAAATAACGCCGCTTCTCCTGCAAACCTTGAATGACTCCGACATTTCAGTGCGCCAATGTGCCGCATTAGCCCTGCAGGAGCAACCGGATTCACGAGCTATCCCGGCATTAATCCAGTCGCTCAACTCCGCAGATCAACTTCTGGCACGCATCGCAGGAAATGCTCTCGTCGCAATAGGGGGTGATGCCGTTCCAGCGCTGCTAGAGGTCATGGAAAATGGTCCCCACAATGCTCGTTTGGGAGCGGCGCGCGCCTTAGGATTGATTGGTGACACCCGCGCAATCCCAGAGCTGATCAAAGCCCTAGATGGAGAATCCGCCATATTAGAGCATTGGGCTGGGGAGGGGTTAGAAAAGATGGGTGTTGGAATGATCTACTTCAAAGCCTAAACTGCGTTCACTGTCGAGAAATAGCCCACCCCAACCAGATCGCGATCATTACCAAACCAATCCCAAAGCGAACCAGAAAAGATAACCCCCAACCCAGGGCCAAACCGCGTGTAGCCCGCCATGCTCCCCGCCACTCGCGAACGCGCAGCAGTTCAAGCAGAAAGATGGCAAGCGGGATCGCGATCAATCCCCCAATGGGAGGAAAGAGCACTGTTCCTGCAATACCCGCGATCAATGCGACAATGATCGTCAACCAGGAGGCACCCCCCTGGCGCGCGCCTGCCCCCATCAAGACATTATCAGCACTAATCCCAGCGACCATTCCCAGGGTAATCAAGACGAGAACAACAATTCCCAGCGTATCAAATCCGGCCACAAAGCCATAGAGCAGTGCCGCTACCCATATCAGCGTGATGCCAGGGAAGATGGGCACGATCAACAACGCTAATCCCATCAGCATGAGCCCCAGAGTCAACCAAAATGCAAGGATCTCAACCCAGGCAGGCAAATTAAACCTCAGCCTGGATCAGATCTATACCACCCATCCAGGGGTGAAGGACAGATGGAACTACCAGCGAGCCATCTGCTTGCTGGTAATTTTCCATCACCGCGATCAAGGTGCGTGGTAATCCCAGTCCTGAACCGTTGATGGTGTGTACGAAGCGAGATCTGCCCCCATCTTCGGGTCGATAACGGATATGGGCGCGTCTGGCTTGAAAATCACCATCATTCGAAACCGAAGAGACTTCCAACCATTCCCCGCATCCGGGTGCCCAAACCTCAATATCATAGGTGATGTGAGCTCCGAAACCAAGGTCTCCAGTACAAAGCTGGTTGATCCGGTAGGTTAAACCCAAATCAGCACAAACCTGCTCTGCATCCGCAACCATTTTTTCGAATTCAGCTGGCGAATCATCCGCTTTGCAGAATTTGTACATTTCCACTTTATCAAACTGGTGACCACGTTTGATCCCCCGCACATCACGACCAGCGCTCGTCTTCTCTCGACGGAAGCAAGGTGTATAAGCCGTGTAATGCAAAGGGAGTGCCGCTTCATCCAGGATTTCATCCATATGTATCCCGGTCAGGGGGACTTCTGCAGTAGGCACCATCCACAAATCTTCTTCGTGATCTCGATAGAGATTGTCCGAAAACTTGGGCAGCTGGCCTGCCCCATATAAAACATCACTTTTCACCATAAAGGGGGTGTATTTTTCTGTATAACCCTGCTGGATATGCACATCCAACATCCAGGCGATCAACGCTCGCTGCAGCCGAGCTCCCGCACCGCTGAGGACATAGAAGCGAGAACCAGTGATTTTTACGCCTTGCTCAAAATTTATGATCCCCAAAGCAGGACCCAAATCCCAATGCGGTTGAGGATCAAAGTCATACTCAGGCAGCTCACCGACCGTCTTGATGATCACATTCTGGCTTTCATCAATCCCCAGCGGAACATCCGGGTCGGGAATGTTGGGGATCTCCGACATTAGAACGTCCAGCCGGTTATCAACCTCACGCAGGTTCTTGTCGAGAGCTTCAATACGCTCCCCAACCGTGCGCATCTGGTCAATTTTCCCCTGCCGCTCAGACTGGTCCTTCATCCTGGCGATCTCCTTCGAGACCGTGTTGCGCTCCGCCTTGAGGCCTTCGACCTGCTGGATCAGAATGCGGCGTTGTTCATCCAGTTCCAAAACTTGATCAACTGGATTTGGATCTGCTTGCCGCTTGCGCAATGCATCGCGAACCAATTCTGGGTTTTCACGAATCAGGTTGATGTCTAACACAGGTGCACCTCCATAGTGACCATCTGTAAGCGGAATAGATAAACCCCCTCGCATTGCAGGACGAGGGGGCGCTCGTGGTGCCACCTGCTTTTGCCGCTCGACACGGCCTCATAAACGCGCTAACGGGCGAACCCGGCTCCCTTACGAACGAATCCCTGCAGGAGCGATTGACCTGATAAGGTCGACGGAGTAGATTTCATCGCTTGATCTGCTGCCTCGCACCACCCGGCAGCTCTCTGGGTGAATTTTACGATTACTTGGCTCCGTGCTGATCATTTCAGACTATGTGGAGGGATTATACCTGAGCTTTAGACAGAGTCAAGC
>JALHTN010000521.1 GCA_022865865.1 Anaerolineales bacterium | reverse complement strand
GCTATGACCTTGTTAGCATCTGTTGGGGTAGCTGCACGTCCAGTGCCTATACACCAGACGGGTTCGTATGCGATCACCAAATTTGTACCATCGCCACCATCAAATTCGATCCCTTCCAAACCCATTTTAACCTGGCGAAATACCACTTCATAAGTCCGATCCGCTTCATATTCTTCCAGTGATTCACCGACACATACAATCGGAGATAAACCATGGGTAAATGCTGCCTGGACCTTGCGATTTACATCCTTATCGGATTCTCCAAAAAATGCGCGCCGTTCAGAGTGACCCAGGATTACAAATTCACAAAATTCAGCGATCATATTTGGGGAAATTTCGCCAGTGTACGCACCTGCGGTCTCCCAGTACATATTTTGGGCTCCCAGGTGAATATCGCTCCCTTCTAGTAACGAGGACACGGCCAACAAGGCAGTGTGCGGTGGGCAGATCACTTTGTCAACCCCGGGTTTAGATTGCAATCCTGGAACCATTTCTGAAACCAGGTGACGCGCGTCTGCAACTGTCATATTCATTTTCCAGTTTCCTGCTACTAGCGGTTTTCGATTCATTTTAAATCTCCCATCATGAATAACGATTATTCCTGCCGGAAACAAGGATATCACCAATCCCGATAATTATGCGGGGAAAGGTGATATCCAAAATTATAAGCCTAAATTGCTAGTCTTTATCCTCTAAGGCAGCCATACCAGGAAGGATTTTTCCTTCTAACATTTCCAGGGAAGCACCCCCACCCGTTGAGATGTGTGTGATCTCAGCGGCCAATCCGGCTTGATTAACCGCAGCAACCGAATCACCACCACCTATGATGGAGGTAGCCTGCGATTCAGCGACAGCTGCAGCGATGCCATAGGTACCTTCTGCAAACCGCGGAAATTCGAAAACACCCATAGGGCCATTCCAAACCACCGTGCCTGCTTCGGAGATCAGCTTCCCGAAGGTTTCGACGGTTTCTGGTCCGATGTCGAGAATACGCCAACCATCTGGAATTGGTCCCATACTCATCACAGTCTTTTTTGCATCTGCTGTAAAATCATCACCTATCACAACATCCACTGGAAGGCGCAGCTGGTTCTTGGCTAGATCAATCAAATCTCGAGCGATTTCCAGTGATTCATCCTCAACCAAAGAATCACCAACCGGATAACCCTGAGCTTTAAAGAAGGTATTCGCCATGCCTCCACCAATCAGCACTTGGTCGGCACTTAGAAGTAAATTCCGGATCACTCCGATCTTGTCACTGATTTTTGCACCCCCCAAGATGGCAAGAAATGGTCGCGCCGGATTCGCAATCGCCTGCCCCAGGTAGCGAATCTCCTTTTCCAATAAATATCCAGCAACACTGGGTAGATAATGTGTGACACCTTCAGTAGAAGCGTGCGCACGGTGGGCTGAACCAAATGCGTCATTGACATATATATCTGCCAGACCCGCAAGTTGCATAGCCATTTCTGGGTCATTCTTCTTCTCACCGGTATGGAAACGGGTGTTTTCAAGAAGAAGAACTTCTTTGGGTTTGAGATGGCTGGCAGCTTGTTCTGCTCGAGGGCCAATGCAATCCTCGACAAATGTAACTTGTTGGTTAAGCAATCCACTGAGATAATCAGCTACTGGTTTTAATGAAAACTCAGGTTTCGCCTCCCCCTTTGGTCTTCCAAGGTGAGAGCACAAGATCAAGCTGGCATTGTGGTCCAATAAATAATTAATTGTTGGCAGGGCAGCCTTTATACGTGTATCATCCCCGACTTTACCATCCTGGATAGGGACGTTGAAATCCACCCGGACTAATACTTTTTTTTCGGATACATCAATATCTTGAATAGTTTTCTTATTGAACATTACTTCTCCACACATAGAAAGCGTGGAACGGGGATCAAACCCACGTTCCACGCTTTGATCAGTAAGAAATTACAGAGATTTAGCCATCATGGCAGCCAGGTCAGCTGTGCGTACCGAGTATCCCCATTCGTTATCATACCAGGCGACAATTTTAGCAAAGGTCCCAGGCCCACCGCCCATTACCATGGTAAACGGAAGATCGATCGTCGAACTGTGCGGGTCTCCTTTATAATCGATACTAACCCTTGGTTCATTGGTTGCTGCCAAAATCCCTTTCAATGGTCCACTCGCAGCCTCAACGTATGCCTGCCGCAATTCATCTGTCGTTGTGGGAGTTTCGAAATCAACTGTCAGGTCAATAAAGGATACTGTTGGCGTTGGAACTCGCAAAGCATAGCCATCCAATTTACCATCCATCTCCGGGATAACCAGCTTAAGTGCCCGAGCAGCTCCGGTTGAAGTTGGAATGATGCTTAAACCAGCTGCGCGCGCCCGGCGTAGATCCTTGTGAGGTAGATCGAGTATCTTTTGATCATTTGTATAAGCGTGTACGGTGGTCATTAAACCGCGTTTAATGCCGAACTTGTCATTTGCTACTTTGATGGCTGGAGCCAAAGCATTGGTCGTGCAGGATGCATTAGAGACCACATGATGGACAGCTGGATCGTACAGGTTATCATTGACCCCCAATACGATGGTCAAATCTTCTCCCTGTGCAGGGGCTGAAATGATCACCTTCTTCGCCCCACCCTTGGTGATGTGGTTCTCTGCGCCTATTGCTTGCCTACCTTTTTTATCGATGCCATCTTTCTTGAGGGTAAAGAATCCAGTGCTCTCGACGACGATCTCTACTCCCAGATCCGACCAAGGTAGGTTCCCCGGATCGCTTTCGCTGAAGACTTTAACCACATTCCCATCGATCATCAAATGGTCTTCGCCAACTTCAACAGATCCATCAAAGCGACCATAATTGGAGTCATATTTCAACAGGTGTGCCATTGTTTTCAAATCGCCAATGTCGTTAAATGCGACCACTTCAAGTTCATTGGGATGATGATCGCGAATCGCTTTCAACACCTGTCTTCCTACTCTACCAAATCCATTGATTCCTACTTTTACTGTCATGTGAACCTCCGTTGAAAATGAATATATATTTGATTCAGTTGTTACATGAAGCGACCTAGGTGAGCTTGATGAATATGGAACTGTAAGCCCTACCTAGGGTCGGATCTTACGTGAAATTTATCACTTACAATTCTACCAGAGGTCCTGTTCTTTCCTCCAGCAAATCTATTATAACGCGTGAAAGGGCTTCGCCGTCATGTCTCCAAGGCATTGCTGAATCTACAAGATCATCACTATATACTGCATAGTATGCATTGAGATTATCATCGATTTTGATCCATTCAATCCCTTCTGGTAATTGAATATCATAATTGTTATTGGCAATTACAATGTCGAATAGGCTTTTTCCTGAGTGTTCCTCAATCGCACTGATATGGTCAATACATGAAAATCCTTCCGTCTCACCTGCCTGGCTTGCCACATTGCAGATATAAAGTTTCAAAGCTCTGCTGGACCGGATGGCATCAGCAATATCGGGAACGAGTAAATTCGGTAATAAGCTGGTGTATAAGCTGCCTGGTCCAATAACGATCACATCTGCAGATAAGAGCGCTTGAATAGCCTGAGGAAAAGCTGGTGGTGCATTCGGCTCAAGCCAAACACGACGCACTCTTCCATTACTTTCTGGGATTTTGCTTTCACCGGCAACTCTGATCTCAGATGACAAATACGGCAGCTTTACATCTGCGACGAGTTCCACATTGTGTAGTGTAGATGGTAGAACCCGACCACTAACTGAGAGCACGCGACCGGATTCCGCGACTGCTTCCTCAAAACTTCCTGTAATTTCAGTTAATGCAGAGATAAACAGATTCCCAAAAGAGTGTCCATCAAGTCCTCTGGAGCCATTCGGAAACCTGTATTGGAATAATTGTGTCAGCATCGCTTCATCGTTCGACATCGCAGAGAGACAATTGCGGATATCCCCTGGGGGAAGAATGCCAAAGGTTTTCCTCAATTTACCTGATGAGCCACCATCGTCGGCAACGGTCACAATCGCAGTTATATTATTCGTATATGACTTCAACCCCCTGATCAAGACCGATAAACCATGCCCCCCACCAATAACAACGATTCGAGGACCTCTTCCACGACGGCGATAGCCTGCCAACTCATCGACTACCTTGTACCCAGGTTTAAGAAAGGGTGCCATCAAAGAGCGATTTATCCCCCAAATTCCTCCCACTATCATGGCAACACCTAAACTACCGAAGATTAAAGCTCTTAGCAATCTTGGTAAAAATCGCAAGGATGCAGCCGAGATAAACGGAAGCCACCAGGTATCCGGAGTAGTACGGTATACATCTAGAATCACTATTGCCAGACCAACACCCAGGAGAGTGATGCCGAATAATATCAGGAGCAGCCATCTCTTCACCCCTAATCCGGGTGTCAACCAGCGGAGCGATTGTTGGAGATTCCCCCCTAAGCGATGCAGCCAATTTCTTTGGGAGTTTTTATCCATACAAATCCATCATAGCAGTCTTTACATAGCGCGTCAACATTCTGATGTGCGGTGTCCAGGAGATACTATACACTTTATGGGAATTGGGTACAAAGACTTTATAGAGCGATTGATAGAATTGGCTGGAATCCAACAACCCGAGGATTGGAAGCCATATGTGGGCTGGAACCCGTATTGATTACCAGACCTTGAGACAGATCAACCTAGAAGAATCTCGCAAAGCAGTACTGGAATATCTGAAGGCCAATGGGGACAATAAAGCAGAAACAGCCAGGATAAATGTGGTTTTTGATTATCTACTCGCATTTTTGTTTATGCTATACTTCATCCTACACTATGCAAAATCCAACAAAACAATGGCAGATTGCGGCAATCTTAACCCCAGAAGCCGATGAATCGCTAAAAGATTTCCCACAACCATTAAGACAGATTCTATTTAATCGGGGTTATGCAGACCAAACCTCTGCATTAAATTTCCTCTCAGCCTCACCTCCAAGTCTCACTGACCCAAGCCAATTACTGGGCATGGATGCTGCCGTCTCCCGGCTCGTTTCTGCAATCTCAAAGGGTGAGCAAATTGCCATTTATGGAGATTATGATGTTGATGGAGTCACCGCGACAGCTTTGTTGGTCCAGGTTCTCTTGGCACTTGGTGCACAGGTCGAAGGATACATCCCAAATCGATTTGACGAGGGATATGGCCTGAATAACGAAGCACTCGATTCTCTAAAAGAACGCGGTGTGAGATTAGTCGTAACTGTTGATTGCGGAGTCCGCTCGATCAATGAGGCCAAGCACGCCACAGAATTAGGTTTGGATTTGATCATCACCGATCATCACCATCCAGGGGAGCAGCTGCCTGCGGTTCTCGCTGTAATCAACCCCAAACAAGCTGGCGATAAATACCCAGATAAAAACCTGGCTGGTGTCGGAATAGCGTATAAACTTGGCTTAGCTTTATTAATTCGCCTGCGAAACATAGGCAACCATCAAGCGGAGGCATTTGATGAGTCCCAGCTGCTCGACCTCGTCGCTCTGGGAACTGTGGCAGACCTGGCACCTTTAACAGCAGAGAACCGCAATCTAGTAAGAAGTGGGTTGAGTGCTATCCGCCAGCCGCGACGGCAAGGATTGCAAGCGTTAATGGGTGTTTGTGGTCTCGTACCCCACAGAATTAAAGCCTCTGATATTGGGTTTGTTTTGGGTCCCAGATTGAACGCTGCAGGACGCCTTGATTCTGCAATGGCATCCTTCGATTTATTGACAACTGACAGCATTAATGAAGCTGGTCGCCTCGCACAGCAATTAGACAACCAGAATCGGGAGAGACAGAAAATCACACATGAAATCCAGGCTAGAGCCGAGCAGATCGCACTTGCCGAAGATCCAGACGCGATGCTCCTCTTCGCAGCTGATCCTGAATTCAATCCAGGCATCGTTGGCTTGGTTGCATCCCGTCTGAATGAACAGTATTACCGACCTGCTATTGTTGCACATCACGGAAATACCCACACAAGGGGTTCCTGCCGTAGTATCCCAGAATTCCATATCACAGAAGCCCTGGATAAGTGTGAGGAGTTATTGGAACATCACGGTGGACATGCAGCCGCGGCTGGTTTTACAGTACGAAATGACAATCTTAATGAATTATTGTTTAGACTCCGATCCATTGCCAATGAACAATTATCAGGCTTAGACCTTCGTCCCGTATTACAGGCAGATCTTGAAATTCAGCTGTCCAGCTTGGTGCCAGAAATACTAGAGCAGCTCGAGGTTCTCCAACCAACAGGATACGGGAATCCTCAGGCTCTATTTGTATCCCGGGAATTGAGGGTTAATGATCATCGCTTGGTTGGCAAAGATGGAAGCCACCTAAAACTGACTGTCAGTGATGGCTGGATTACCTATGATGCGATCGCTTTCCGCCAAGGTCAGTGGCATGCTGAAATGCCATTATTTGTTGATTTGATGTACACCTTTGAAAAAAATGAATTTAATGGCAAGGAGAATTTACAACTTAAGGTAAGAGATATCAAACCATCAAACTCCGAGGATTAATAAAACCAACCGGATTTTGGAAATGTTTACTCCCCCAAGAATTCTATCGGGTGTTTCTGCCCTTGCATACAATAGAATTCATTCAGATTTGCTCCCCAATATTTATATCATTGGAATAATTTCGTCTCCCATCAATCGACGAAGCGGTATTTGATCAACGTCCATACCGCTTGGAAGGCATCTATGAAACCGATTTTCTTTCCTTCGTCGTAGTCGCGTGGATTAAATGAAATTGGCACCTCATACACACGGACTTTTTTCTTCAGGATCTTCGCGGTAAACTCCGGTTCAAAATCAAAACTGTTGGCGTGAATCTTCATCCCATCGACAATCTCACGCTTAAATACCTTATATCCGGTCTCCATATCCGACAAAATTGTGTTATACAACAAATTGGTCATAAAGGTAAGTAATTTATTAGCCACCATATGCCAGAACATCGTAGTCCGGCGAGGTCCCCCTAAAAACCTAGAGCCATAAACCACATCTGCAATTCCTTCTTCAATGGGCCGGATCAGTGCTGGATAATCACGCGGATCATATTCCAAATCTGCATCTTGAATGAGAAAAACATCTCCAGTCGCATTTTGGATTCCAGTCCGCACCGCAGCTCCTTTACCCTGGTTGCGGTCATGGAGTATGATGCGCAAATTGCCCACCTCATTCAGTGAGGCTAACTTTTCCCGGGTGCCATCTGTCGAACCATCATCAATAACCAATATTTCAGTCGCGATTTCTTCCATTTCGACTCGGCGAAGGATCTCTTCAATAGTTTCTTCCTCGTTGTAAACAGGAATTATCACGGATACTTTCATAATTGATAACAGCCTCATTTGCTCTGGAATTGTGAGAGAATTCTACCATCCAAGCGGTCTTTTTTGGAAATTACACTTTCGAAGGGTGGCCGTTTCTAGGTGATATTTCCAGCGACCGCGTGCTATAATTTTTTTCATCTAATTATTGTTGAATTGTGGAGCACTGACAATGGCTGGTATGCAATCAACTTTTCCACCCAACATTCAAGAGAAATTTCCTATGGATGGCTTCTCTCCCCCTCCGATCCAAAAAATGGAGGATACGGGTCTTTCTCCCCTTTGGTTGCAAGACCTGGCATTAAAAATTTTATATTTCCAAGGATATTTAACAGGTTTTTCGACCGCCGAAGCAATGGCACTCCCATTTCCCAATGTAGTTGACCAGATATTGGATGCACTCAAGCGCGAAAAATTCATTGAAGTAAAAACATCTCAAATTGGATTAGGAGAAGGCGCCTACCAATACGCCATTACCGGTGCCGGAATTGCCCGCGCCCGTGAAGCACTTGAACGGAGCCAATATGCTGGTGCTGCTCCCGTCCCCCTAGATGTGTACAACCAGTCGATCCGCAACCAGAGCCGGTCACGCACTAATATGAACCAAAGGGATGTCAGAAAAGCACTCTCACACCTGGTGCTATCAGATAACACATTCCACCGCATTGGCCCGGCGATCAACTCGGGGACATCCATTTTCCTATATGGCCCTCCGGGGAATGGTAAGACCAGTATCGCTCGCTCAATCGGCGACATGATCCTTCAGGAGACCATGTACATTCCTTATGCGGTTTTTATTGACGGGCAGGTGGTTAAAATCTACGATTCAGTAAACCACCAGGCTTCCCCGGAAAATGAACCGCAACCAAGCTCAGGTACTTTGCGTGCCAGCACTCGTAAAGACCCGCGCTGGATCCGCATTCATCGTCCCTTTATCATAACCGGTGGAGAACTGACACTGTCTGGTTTGGACCTGGTTTTTGATGATGTAAACAAATATTACGAAGCTCCATTCCAGATCAAAGCCAACGGCGGTATCCTGCTGATCGACGATTTTGGAAGACAGCTCGTTCGCCCCCGGGACCTGCTCAACCGCTGGATCGTACCCCTCGAAAACAGAATTGATTACCTCACGCTGCATACCGGGCGAAAGATCGAAATCCCCTTCGATGTTCTGGTTGTATTCTCAACTAACTTACCCCCCCGGGATCTGGTTGATGAAGCCTTCTTACGACGCCTGCGCCACAAAATCGAGATCGGCGATCCTAATTATGACGATTTTCGTGAGATCTTCCACCAGGTTGCAGAAGCGAAAGGGGTGACATTTAGCAATCAGGGTTTAGCGTACCTGCTTCAAGAATGGTATATCAAACCAGGTCGAAAATTACGCGCTTCTCATCCCCGGGATTTATGCGATCAGATTGTTGATATCGCACAATATCTCTCAGTAGAACCCGCGTTAACTAGAGAATTAATCGATCTGGCATCCATTTCATACTTCGTTGACCTCTAATTAATATTTTCCACCCCTGAAGATTCTTCACTCGATCATCAAGAGAGGGTATTGAAAACCAGATGGGATTCCAGACGCGTTCACCCTTGATATTCGCTCATCGGGGTGCATCAGCATTTGCGCCTGAAAATACCTTAGCGGCCTTTGAAACTGCTATCCAGCAGAAAGCTGACCTGATCGAAGTAGATGCGAAGCTAACTGCAGATCACCATGTTGTGGTCATTCATGATCAAACCGTAGATCGAACAACGGATGGATCTGGTCGAGTGGCAGATTTGCCATTAGCCGCTCTGCGGGAATTGAATGCTGGTTACAATTTTCGTGATCAACACCCTCATGAAACCATCCCTACTTTGGCTGAAGTTTTCGAAGTCTGCGCCGGAAGAATCCGTATAAATATTGAGCTAAAAAACTTCGCAACACCTTTTGATAGATTGCCTGAAGAAGTGTCAAGAATAATCGATTATTATCAGCTGCACAGCGAAATCATCGTTTCATCTTTTCATCCCATTCCCCTGCGAAGATTCCGTGATCTCTCCCCCGAAATCCCAATTGGGTTTCTGGCAAAAAGGGGGCTGCCTGGTTTTCTATCGCGAAGCTGGCTAGGTAGAGCCATTGTACCTTTCGATGCTCTCCATCCAGAAAAAGGTGACGTATCTCCAAGTTTGATGAGCAAAGCTCGGCGATTCGGTTATCACATCCACACCTTCACCGTGAATGATCCAGTAGAAATGGCTAATTTGATAACTCTGGGTGTCAACGGATTAATCACCGATGACCCGCAGCTCGCTCGTCAAGTCATCGCATCCAATCAATAGATCGAAAATCAATCCTATTAATTATTCAACCTTGTGTTTCATAAAACGCTTGAATGGTCAATCTTATGATTCTCAGCCTGGAAGATATTCTTCTAGGGCGGAATTCGTGGTGATCCCAACCCATTAGAGAAAGCTTATTTTGCACCAAGACTGATCCTTACTTGGTAAAATTAATGTCAATATGTTTTTGGATTTTTCCCGGTATGTACTCAATAATGGACTGAGCTTTGATAGAAAAAGATCTCTGAATTTATTACAGCTGCGATGTCCTATCCACCAAAATAATCACGATACTTTAAGGATCAATTTAAGTAAGGGTTAAGCAGATATGCCCATTGAATACACACCGGACGAGATCATGGTCGTTTGCATTTCTCGTCAGGTCCGCGACGGAGAGATTGTCGCCCAGGGTCTGGCGACTCCTATCGTCGCAGCAGGATATTTGCTTGCCAGGCGTACCCATGCACCCAATCTTTATTTCTCATCTGCGATAGGTCAAGGTATATGCCGTGAGCCTGCCCCGCTGAAACTGCTGCAGGTAGAAACCTTGTGGTTAGATCTGGCGATCAGGAATATCGGTTTTGTACGCGGCGTTGCTGATGTATTGCCCTCCCTGCGCCCAATGGAATTCTT
>JALHTN010000520.1 GCA_022865865.1 Anaerolineales bacterium | reverse complement strand
CCACTCACTGACCAGGGTCGATTTGCCATATCCCGCCGGGGCGGAGACCAACGTGAGTTTGCCGCGGGTTCCTGCCTCAAGTCGTTCGGTCAGCCGGGGGCGCGGGACGAGGTCAGGGCGTGGTGGGGGGATGTAGAGTTTGGTGGAAAGTAAAGTGTCTGGCATAGATCTACTACAGCAAATTATGAAAGAAACGAATATATCAAGATTCTAACCTACTTGCTCTCTTTCGTTAAATTCTAAATTCGCTGTTATCCTCTATCCAATTCGAACCGGTGTTAATTTCAATTGAGTGCTATAAAAATTCGCTAGCAAGCCTAACTTCATATTCATACTGCGAAGGTGAGCCTTGAGTTGTTCGGCTAATGTATCATTATTCCCCTTCATTGCGAAAACGGTTAGTAAAACCTTTTCCTCCACCAAAATTAGACGAACATCCTGATAACCCAACAGTTGATCTTCGTATTCTACAGGCAACTGTTTGATGTAGTCGTATCTGAGCCCACTACGGCGTAACTCGATCATTGTAGCTCGCCGGTAAACCTGGTGTAAGAATCCCGGTCCCAAGGTGAAATGGACGCTATGGCAGGCACGCTGAATGGCATTTACTAAATCAGGGTAATGCAGCCCATCGACGACAGGTTGGGATTGCCAGGCAAACTCCTGTTGCTTATCGCGCAAAAAGTTGGGCAACCGTGCGTCTTCAAGGGAAGAACCACCATAGTTAACGACAATAGCCAGATCGGCATCGGTGACTTTCAGATATGAGATGGCTTGCGCTTTATGAATAGGCTCAATTGCTGAGGCGACTTTGAGTTCAAGCAATATCTTTCCATCGTCAATCCACACATCTACGTAATACAGACCAACTCGTTCCCCTTCGTAGTAAACCTCAAAATCCTTCTCCGGATCACACGTAATCCCACCTTTCTTCAATCCAACGATAATAGCATCCCGATAATACACTTCTTTTAACGTCGGCCCTAAAGCATTGTATACATCAAGAAGTATTCCACGCACTTGATAACTTAGTTTAGGATGAATAAGCTTTGTCATCTATCTAATCTGATGTGAAATTCGTTCCTTTCTAAATTCGTTGTTGTGTTTCCTCCAAACGCAACCTGCGGGCAAGCACCCAGGCGATGACCATACAAACCAAAGGAAAAACACCAATCAGAAATCGGAACGCATTTCCCGGGTCTGGTCCGGGTTGTTCGCCACTGACATAACCAAACATCACGCCAAGCAGAATTAAAGCCAGGGACTCGAGGATCTTCGAAAGCCTGCCGATAAACCTGTTCAGGCCATAATAGACGCCTTCCTGGCGGCGACCGGTTCGCTCGGTACTCCGATCAACCAGGTTGGCCAGGATCATCTCGCGGCAAACTTTGACACCTCCAAGTCCAACCCCCGCCAGCGCGGCGCCAATAACCCCAACAACCATGTTAGATGTAAATACGATAACGATTGCTGAAATGATGAAAACCGCGATGGCCCATAACCAGGTCTGCTTTGTCCCCCACCTGCGAACCAGCCTGCTCCAGAGCGATACAGACACAATTGCCACCAGAAAAACTGTGGCAAAGATGATGGACGGAGCCTGGGGGCTGGCTTGCAGGGTGTATTTGGTCCAAAACGGGATTCCCAGAGTGTATACCCCTGTTGTAAACCAGAGCAGGGTCGCTACGATGGTGAATTGCCAGAAGGGCCGGTCATGGAGTACGTCTCCGAAAGCGCCTTTTAGATCCAGTGGTGGGGCATTTTGAGCGTTTGGGTCTTCACGATTTCTCATCATTGAAGAAAACACCAGTATCCCTGCCATCAATGCAAAGAAGACCGCCGTAGGCACGAATCCAAACTGGCTGTAAATGATCGGAGTAAGTGCAAAACCGACCAACTCACCGACCATGCCGAATCCCTGGTTGTAGGCGCTGGCACGTGTCCGCTCCTTGAATCCCTGGAAAAGCTCTGGGAATAGGGCTTCGTAGTTCGTGCTGACGATCGTATTAACGGTTTCAAACAGAAAGATCACTACCAGTGCGTACCAGAATAGGAGGTTCCCACCCTTGAACCCATCAGGCACTGCGTAGATGAGCACGAGAAAGATTACGTAGAAGGGTAAAGCAGTCAGCAGCCAGGGCTTACGACGTCCCCAGCGGGTGCGGGTATTGTCGGAAAGATAGCCCACCAAAGGGTCGTTGACCGCGTCCCACAGCGCATAGATGATGTTGATGATCGCAGCCAATGCAATGGCCAATCCCAACATATCCACGTAGAAGAATACGTAGTAACCCGCAAAGACCTTGAATGCGGCTTCTAAACCGAAACTACCCAGCCCATAGGCGATGGGGGAGTTATTCAGGGCGGGTTCGGCTTGGTTCACTTGATCCAGGTGGGTATTAGATGTTGAGGACATGTTATTGTCTGTCTCTCAGGCAGCTCCAAATAGGTTACTATTAAGAAACAAAAAAGAACCAACATGATGTTGGTCCTCGATTAGATCGCTTCTTGGGATATGCATACCTCCAAGCCTGTGGCTGGGATGAAGAAGATGGGTAAACAATGAATGCTTTAAAGGTGAATTTAATTATAGCATGGGTGGATCCCTCTCCTCTGTTCTTTCACCAGATAATGGGATAATTCAGCCAGCTCATATCGCTTATCAAATCGCATCATAGAGAGAAACTGCTCGACGGGAAAATCATATGGTTGTTATGATTCCGATGAGCCTGGAAGGACTCAATCCAGCGGCCTTATCTGTATAAGAGGCGCTGAGGGTCGGAAAGTGATATCCCTCAAGTGGTTTAAACCTCGATTAGGATTTTCGTTAAATCCAGTATACGGGTATAAGTTTAGGCCTGCGGTTCGGACCTAGAATAAAGATGATATAAACTGAAGCACCTTCCAGAGATTGCTGGAAGGTGCTTCTATGTTAATTTTCCTCAGCTTCGCCATTGGCGTATAACCCTATGACTAACAATATTAGCCCACTTCATACCCAATAGCCTT
>JALHTN010000519.1 GCA_022865865.1 Anaerolineales bacterium | reverse complement strand
TCCGGGTGTTTTTCCGGCCTTCGATTGGGGATGTGGGTCTGGATCACCAGAAAAGACCCATGCGATGGGCATCAATTTCTCCCGGGCTTGTGCGACAATTTGACCTGTACCCCCGGGTCCGCGTGCTGGTTGACCATCCCAGACTGCGATCAGAAGTTCACTATGGTCGAGGATATATGAACCGGCAGCCAAGAAACTGGTTTCACGGGTTTCTTCAGCGGGGAGTTCAATAACCTGTGCAGCTTGCTCGAGCAGCGTTACGAACTCTGCTTTGGAATATATCGACTCAAAATCGAGCATGTAATCGGAAATCTCTAATGGGAGCAGCACGACCAGATGCACATCATTATTTTCCATCGCACGCCAAACCACCAAACGATCAGCACCTTCTGCTAAAGGTGAAATAATGGTCAAGGTCTCTCCAGGAAATGTGTTTCTGATCTTGCGTAGCACCTCATCGACGCTGGAGGTAATCAGTTTTACATTATCTAAATCCCGATGTCCAGTCACTCCAATAGAAACCATGTATATTCTCTAATACCTAGTCTCGTAATCTGACAATCGTATAGCCTGCATGGGCGAGGATATCAGGTATTTGCCGGACCATGACGCGATCTTTTTCCTTATCTGCTTCTGATAGATCCTCCCAAGGTACGAGAGCCGCATGCAGATGCTTTTCCTTATCGGTCTCGGGTGCATGCTTCCAGCCTGACTGAATTTTTAATCCCATCCAGCGTTCGTGTTCCTGCTCAGAAAGATGCTCTAAATGGGCACCAGGGAATTCAAAAGCCGGTTCATCGCTGCGGGCAGGGATCATAACGTAGCCTGTACCAGCTAACTTCATGGCGATGTCACGCACCAGGTCTCGGTTTTGGTCTTTTTCATCTTGCGATAACTCTTGATATGGCACCAAGGAGCTGTGCTTTTTTTCTTCATCATCCGTTAATTCACCATATTCGTATCCTTGTGCCCGCATATGTTCACAAAATACCTGATGCGCTGCCGTAGCCAATCTCTCCAATAACTCGCCAGAAAGATCCAATTGCTGAACAATCGATAGGAATTCTTGACCATTCACATGCAGGTCAAGCTGTGCTTCTGATGGCAGACTCGACCGTTCAAAAGCTTTCTTCCCCGCCAATTGGCTCATATCGCCAATGGATTCCATGGAACGGATACCGTGTTTATACTCACTAATTTTCAAGAAGGCTCGTAAGACTCCTCGATCAATATTTAAACGTTTCTTGCCTGCCCGTTTTTCAAACAAATGGGAGGCATTGCGCTGGAAGATCGACCGTAAGAGAATAGCCCTGCGGATGATGTAATACGGATCAGATTCGGCTTTCCCTTGCGAATTGGGTCCTAAGATGTTGACAAAACCCTTCAAGCGGCTGATAAAGTCGGGAACTTTTGAGGATCGATACGTTCTTGGTTCCAGACCTTTTCCGAAATCCTGCATGCGAGCACTGGTCCCGCCTGCAAAAACGAATACAGCTCTGCCGATAGGATGGACAATCTGGTCTTCTCGAAAGGCACCATCCTGCATCGGCGCAAGGAAATACCGCAGCCAGCCTAGAGGGATTTCTCCTGAAGGTGTGTCGAATTCATCCCAAAAAACCAGCGGAATCTGGCCGCTGAGTCCCACATCCCGCACCTGGTGTAAAGCATCGATTAATTTTTCAGGTGATTCAAACTGGGAGATATTAAATTCCAGCGTACTGATTTTTCCAGGCGCCAGTGATTTTGCTACTTGTGTGATTCCGAAGGATTTACCAGAGCCTGGTGCGCCAAATACCGCGAATGAAAGAGGTCGTTTTGGGCGCTCCTGGCTGAGATACTCCCCAACCAGTGAATGGATGCTGCGAAAGCTCTCAATTTCCTGGCGGTCAACAGTCAGAAGGGCACCAAATATCCCCAAAGGAACTTCTTTGATCGTATCTTCCGGTCCTTCCAATACGATTTGCTCACTGATCTGCTCCAAATTATCGCGGTACCTATCCTGGAGAATCGTCCAAAAGCCACCTTCAGGAGCACTTTCTAAGGCATCGCTCCCGGGGATAAGAAAGCGAACTGGATCCTGTATATCTGCCATGGCGAAGGTGTCTGGTTCTTCTGCTAACTTCCTTACTATTCGTTCGAATGGGAACTCCAGCTCAGGCTTGCCTTCACTACCTTTGTTTTCATAACCGAATGAATGCAAATCACGCAGCGCGGCCAAGCCAGATTGGATGCCACCTAATAAATCCGGTTGGTCAGATGCAATCATAAATTGCCGGGCAATCCCGGCTATCAAACAGGTGGTATAGCCGATCATGCCTCCTGGATGGGCTTGTTCCCACATGCCTTCAACCACTTTGGGATCGAACAACAGGTGCCGCTGCATGGCTATAGATTCATCTGGTGTATCATTCGTTATCGGATTACGATGGAGCACAACCGCTCCAGCAGCATCAAAAGATACGACGACGGCCGCGCAGCGCGCTAACCCGTTTACCTGTGGATTGTGGACCAGCTCCCAGACTACATCCTGCGCAGTCCTTTCCCAAGATAATCCTTCGCTAATCTGCACCTCTGTTCGGCGCAGGTCATTGACAGTTGTGATCACGATCAATCGATCCGCAAAGTTCTCCAACAAATATTCCCACAAAGGACCTTGAGCGATGGGTTGGGACATCTTGAGCAGAATCCGGGGGGCGTTGTCTCCTGGCTGCAAGTGTTTACGCAGCGCTTCATGATGATTTCGAAAACCCAAATCTGCATCGTCAAGGACCACAATATCGTCTTGGGTAAAACCATCACCTGGGAGAAATATCTTATCGAGATAGGATAGTTCAATATCTGTACACCTGTCCAACCCCAGGTATTCCTCCACCCGCCAGGTCATCTTATCAAACAATGACCACAAGGCGTATGAATGGTTAAAGCGGTTATCAATGGGCCCGATTGGAGTATGGAAAAATTCAGGTTGAATAGTGCTGTAATCGACCCCCTGATTAACTTTTAGATCCTTGGAAATCGCATCGATTATATTTCCTAGAAGGGCTGCACCACCTGGTTGGCTGCTCGCCCGGGTGCAGTCATCGTAACCCCATCTTTGGATTTTTCCAATCGATCGGTGTAAACGCGCCAGGTTCCAGTCAAGGGTAACATCGCCGGTGACGAAGATCCTCTTAGCTGATTGCATGTCGGTTGTCCTCCATATCGACCTCCCCCCATTTTTCTGATGTAGATTTATGAATAAATGGTTTCAGTGTTGCTCAAGTCCGGTTAATTATATATCAAGGATATTGATCCTGAACAAAGTTAGACCGACTTTATTGAAAGGAAATTCAATATCCTTATAAGATTGGTGCCTATGTTGATATTCATCCCTTCATGGATCTTCTGTTCTTTGGACCAAAAGTAATCAAGAGCAGGGTGTCAGGTCACCCTTACTTCTTTATGCCAGTTGCACCAGTGTTGCACCAGAATATGCATTGTGCGCAACTGGCATAGAAATTATGGACAAAGATACAAGGGATTGATATTTAACTCTGGGACTCTTAATCGTTAGCCTCTGCAAGGATAAGTCCCTTATAGGACGCGGCCTGCAAGGAATAGTCCTTCCAGGATGCACCCTAACAGGGATTACCCCTGCCAGGACGAGGTTGAAGGTTCGAGTCTTTCCGGGGTCACCTTTTTCAAAAGAGCTGTTAGAACTACCTGTCGAACGGTTTTTGTCAATGCTGCGCTTCGAAAACATGGGGAAATTGGGTGATTTGGGGGGTTGAGATTGATCCAAATACTCTTAAATTCGGTGATAAGCGGTTCGAGTCCGGTTTCTACATCAGGGTTTTTCATCCCAAAGCAATGGGTTCGAGTCCGAAACTCCTTTGGATCAAACAGCGAGTCAGAACTCTGCATAGTAAAATTTCTCTTCCGGAGATTTCTTTGCTAGATAAGGAGTATCCCATCCCCATATCCAAACCCCATCTTGTTTTCTGGAAAATCGGATATACTTAATTCGTGACTGCTCAGGCTAAGCCTCCTCGTTACCTGGGCCGAGCAGCTGCTACTGGGATTATTATTTTTTACAAGCGTGCGTGATGGCATGAACTCGAGAGCTGAGATCAGGGAAGTCAGCTGATGAACGATTTTGTTCTTAGCAATACCCAACCAGGTATGCAGGCCAAGGTGCTGGTGATCAGCGATGATCACGACAGCGCCCGCATCTGGTGCCATATCCTGAATGAGAAGAACATTGATGCCACCTTGCTCGGCTCCCCGGAAGAGGCGCTGCAGGTCTGGTCTGAGATGATCCCGGATTTAATTGTGATCGATATTTACTCCCGCGGGTTTGATGGCGTGGGCCTGGTGGGCCAACTGCGCGAGCAGGGCGTCATGCCCATCATTTTGCTGACCGCCATCAACAATGAAACCCATATCCTGGAAGCCTACCAGGCGGGTGTGGATGAGTGCGTGGTCAAGCCGATCAGCCCGACCTTGTTCCAGGCCAAAGTCAAGGCCTGGCTGCGTCGCACCTGGTCGATGCCGGCTGAGAGCCTGGATATGCTCCAGGTGGGAGGACTGCGCCTGGATCCGACTCACCGCCAGGTGACCACTGAAGATGAACGGGTCGTCAAGCTGACCAACCTGGAATTCCGCCTGCTGCACCTGCTGATGACCCATCCCGGCTGGGTGCTGACCAGCGAGGATATCGTCCAGAAGGTGTGGGGGTATCACGGCAACGGCGACAGCAGCCTGCTGAAGAACGTCGTCTACCGGCTGCGGCGCAAGATCGACCCGGACCCGGGCAACCCGCGCTACATCCACACCGAGACCGGGCTGGGATACAAGTTTCAGGATTCCCAGAATTAATCACCCATCTTGACTCTATTGATGCTAAAGGGGGAGCTCCTGGTGAGGGCTGGGAACTGGGAAGTCTGCTTAGCGGAGTGGAATTTTTGATCCGCACCGTGTTAAATCGAGCATTTGGGTTCTGAGTGGGGACACACTGGTTGGAAATTACGACCAGCTGTGACCCCTTTTGAGACCGGTTTTACACCAGGTTCTTATATAATGAAAACAGTGAGGGGGAGGCTTATTATCGATCACCAATGTAAGGAGAATTAAAATGAAAAAGAGATCTAAATGGTTCCTAGCCATATTTTTTATTCTAGGAATCGTGGTAATCGCTGAAGCTGCCCAGCTCAATGCAATTTATATGCCGGTGGTTTATGTCAATAACCCTACAGCAACGAATACCCCTACGCCTACCAAGACCCCGACCCCGACCAAGACCCCAAAACCTACCAATACACCGGCTCCAGGTCAATGTTTGTCCGGTAAAACCTCGGGATTATGCATCACCAGCATCATATACAAGCCGCAATCTGGGGGTGCGTTAAATGAATCGATCAGCCTCAAGAATTTAGGCAGCACTGCTGTGGATATAGAAAATTGGAGGGTCGTTAATGATAAATCGGAGAAATTTGATTTGCCAAAATTTTCATTGAACGGCAGCAGCACCGTAAAAATCTGGACCAAAACTGGTACGGACGATAGCAGCAACCTCTACATGGATCGGACGCTTGAATTCTGGAGCGATACCAAGGATTGTGCTTATCTGAGAGATGACAGCCAGCCTAGAAAAACGATCGACGCAATTTGCTATGGCATTAATGGCCTGCTCTATACTCCAAATTTGGATCAAATCCCATAATCCAAGCCGATCAAGGGTCCAGTATTTACCTAATCTAACCTAATGAAAGGAATTCCGGTGGGTGTAAGCACCCACTAGATAAAATATCTATGAAAATTAAATTAAGGATCCTCGGGCTGGTAGCTGCCCTAATGTTAACCAGCTGTAATTCTGCCGCAGTATCGAATACCCCTGCAACGCTGAGTGCCAGTGGAACCGGCACTGCCAGCACGGATCCGGATGTGGTCGATATCCAGCTGGGGGTCGACACGCTCGATTCTGATTTGGCTGAAGCGGTCGATCAAAACACGGTCAAAATGAATGCGATCATGGCTGTGTTCGGAAATATGGGAGTTGCTGATAAGGATATCCAGACCACAAATTACAATTTATGGGTTGAAGAGGTCTATGATCAGAGCGGCCAACCCACGGACGAAAAACGCTTCCATGTTTCCAACACGGTGAATGTCCGGCTGCGAGACCTGACCCAGGTTGGAACCCTGATC
>JALHTN010000068.1 GCA_022865865.1 Anaerolineales bacterium | reverse complement strand
TTTCTTTGTTGCGCAGATATTCCGGGAGCACGGTGAAAGTGTTGATCAATGCAGATCTATCCGCTACAAAGAAACAATCGCAATCGAAATTGGTGAACATCCATTTGTGGGGATTGAAGCAATAGCTATTAGCCAGCTCGAGACCGTCCTGCATGTAGCGGAATTCAGGACACAAAGCTGCCGTTCCCGACATGGCGGCATCAACATGGAGCCAGATGCCTTCCTGTCTGCAAATTTCACCGATCTCTTTTAAAGGGTCGAGTGCGTTGGAGGAGGTGGTGCCCACTGTAGCACACACAAAGCAAGGAACCAGGCCAGCAGCCCGGTCTGCCTGAATTTGTGCGGCAAGAGCTGCTGGGCGCATGGCAAAATTGTGGTCAACTTCAATCAAACGGAGATTTTCTGTCCCCAAACCAGAAATTTTAACCGCCTTTTCGAGTGAAGAATGGGTCTGGGTAGAAGCATAGGCAACCAGCTGGCCATCACAACCATGTTCATTGCTGGTGTAGTTCGTGGCGCGTTCTCGAGCCACCAGGAGCGCGGACAATGTCGCGCTGGAGGCAGTATCCTGGATTACCCCTCCTCCATCGGTGTGAGACATAAATTTTTCAGGTAAACCCAGCATTTCTGCCAGCCAGTCCAGGACGTGGGTTTCCAATTCTGTGCAGGCTGGGCTGGTAATCCAGGACATGCCCTGGACGCCTAGACCAGCCGATAAAAGTTCAGCAAGAATAGAAGGTCCAGAGGTGTTGGCCGGGAAAAAGGCGAAGAAATTTGGCGATTGCCAGTGGGTGATTCCGGGCATGATCAGTTTTTCGATATCACCCAGGATGTCTTCAAAACCTTCTCCATGTTCGGGTGGACTATCAGGCAATCCTTTCCTAATGTCACCTGGTTGTACCTGTGAGAGGACGGGATATTGTTCGATGTGCTGGTAGTAATCCGCGATCCAATCAATTACGCTGCGACCATACTGGCGAAACTCTTCAGGTGTCATGTGGAAATTCTGTTCTGGTTCCATGCATTGTTCCTCAATGGGTTTATTTACAATAGCTCAATTATGGGTTGGCAATCAATAAATGATTTTCTTGTCGTCCTCGGCACTCAGGCTGAGGATGGCTCAAGAATTTTTCATATCAAGGAGGTGATGGAACCAATTGAGAGTTGATTTTCAATAAATATTCGGATCAAGTCTCAGAACCATCTCCTGGATCTCCTGTAGCTGTACTTGCATCAATTGCTGGTGAAAGTTCTGCTTCCTTCTGCTCTTCAATCACATCGAGCTGTCCTTGAACTTGCCCCAAATCTTCCTGGGTGCTGGAAAGTTGACCCTCCACCTCAGTGATGCGCTTGCGCTGGTTGGATATGGTCATGCGCGCTTTGATCTGACCAGGGGCCGTGGCCAGATAGCTGATCAATGCGCCTGCGACCAAGGCGATGAATAAGATCAAAGCTAATGAGCCATCGGTTTCCCAAATCAGGAAACGGATCCGGGTAATGTCGGTATTCTGGATGGCAAATATGATGGCCACGAATGCGATGATGAATGAAAAGATCAGCAGTATTTGCATATGAGTATCCTTTCCTATGACAGGTTGGTTCGAAAATGCCGAATGTTCTTATTATAGAGGATATCCAAATCTACGCAAGAGTACCCTGGTTTGGAGCGCCCTCCCAGTGGGGATAAACAGCTCAAAATGGGAATTTAATCGATATGAAGCGCCTGGATGAGCGCCTCCCCCTGTGGTTTCGCCGATTAATACCGCTCGTTGATGGGCTTTCAAATCACTGGCAAACTGCTCCCCAGCTGAAAAGATATCATTGCCGATCAGGAGGCAGATGTGCAAATGGTTGAGTCGAGGACCGGGGACATTGGGTCTGGTCCAATACCCTTGCAGGTGGTCCTCATTCCGCCAGTAAATACTATGCATAAGGACGGGTACACCTCCGAAAAGATGCTGCTGAAATTTGACCGCTTGCTGCTGATCCGCCATCCATTCGGGATCAGATCATAAGTTGTGATTGGAGTGAAGTTGACTCGTTCGGCATCCATATCATCAGCCTTTATTGGCCTCGACCGGTGACCAGTGAACCAATCCTGCTAAAATTCTCAACGAACTAAATAAATATATTCACTGATAAATGTGACAGAAAAGATGATTAGAAGGGGATTTATTGCTGCGAGAAGAGCATGATGATCAATGCAAAAAACATGGTCAGGCAGATGAAGGGGATGGCAATGATAAAACCAGCCGCTACATAATGTCCCCATACAGTAAAAGCCCGCTTTAAAAAGTTTGGGCTGATGAGATTCGTATCGGGGAGGCGCTCTTTGACCGATTCTAATTCTGCAGACTGAAAACGAAGTTGCTCCTCAAGCACATTGAGCTTGGATCGTAATTCTTCCAATGTCAGTTCACCTGGATCCTCTGGGATTAAATCATCAGACATAACAACATCCTTTGAGCGATAAAGATTCGTCGAAAATAATTGACCCGGCTTGCATAAATAATACATCAGGCTAAATGTAATTGTTCAATCGGGTTTCATCTACCTGGCAATTAAGACAGTCTCGAGGCTATAATCTTCCAGTGAGCGGATTTGTCATTGGGTTAGTATTGTTATCTACTTTCTTCCATGCCGGGTGGAACTTGCTCGCTCGCTACGCAGGGTCTGAAGACATTTTTTATAAGCGGATGTTGATCATTACTATGATCGCAGGATTCCTGCCTGCTGTGATCTCGGAAATTCGTACCGGATCCATGACTCCACTTGCTTGGGCATGCGTGGTCGGCTCAGGCACCTGCGCCGCGTTCTATCTCTATGGTTTAGCGAGAGCATTTGCTGCATCTGATTTTACAATAGTTTACCCTGTTGCCCGAGCACTTCCCGTTGTTTTTATTGCATTGGTTGACGTACTTCGTGGCAGGGATCTGACTCTGTTAGGGTGGGCCGGGATAGGTTTGGTAGTTATTGGAAGTGTACTGGTTCCTCAGCAGAGGTTTGGGGATTTTCGAATTCGAAACTACATGAATATCGCAGTTTTGTGGATGGGTGTAGCGGGCCTGGGAACGATTGGTTATACTTTGCTCGACAACCTTGCAGCAGAAGTCGTCCAATCTGGTCCAGCTACTGCAGCCCGTTATGCCTATTTCTATTTTTCGATTTCTTTATTCCCATACGTTCTGCTGATGCGCTCGGTAAAAACCACCCGTGAAGCCAGAAAGGATCACGGTTGGTTCCTACCTGGAATCGGCGCATTGCTCGGCTTTGGTGCCTACTGGCTGATCTTATGGGCGTACCAGCTCAGTCTAGTGACCAGCTATATCGTTGCCTTCAGGCAGTTCAGCATCGTTATTGGCGCCTCGATGGCGTTTCTGATTTTCAAAGAGAAAGGTTTTTCCGTGCGAATCAGCGGTGCTGTTCTCATAACATCCGGATTGATCTTGATTGGGTTGTGGGGGATTTGATCGATTATAGTATTGCAACCAGCAAAAGGTAGAATATCCCTCCCAGGATAACGTTGGCGGGAATGGTCAAGAGCCAGGCTACTGCGATTTGAGCTGCCAGCCCCCAACGCACCATGTTGGCTCGTTCTGCTGATCCTGCGCCGACAATTGAAGAGCTGATCACCTGAGTGGTACTCACAGGCCCTCCCATCAATGCTGCTCCCAGAATGACGGCTGTGCTGGCCACCTGAGACGAAAATGCATGCACAGCCCGGATGCGGTAGAAACCAGCTCCCATTGTTCTGATTAATCGCCAACCACCCAAAGCGGTGCCAAGTGCGATCGCACTCGCACTAGCCGCGATCACCCAGGTTGGAACAACGAATTCTTCCAGTACACCGAAAGCCACCAATCCAAAGGTCATGATGCCCATCGTCTTCTGTGCATCGTTAGATCCATGGCTCAATCCGAGTGTGATGGTGGTGATCCATTGACCTCGGCGAAAATAATCATTAACCCGGGGAGAAAATCCACGCCCGATCCACAGGATTAGATGAAAGATCAGATATGCGAGGATAAATCCCAGGATTGGTGAAAGCAGCAGGGCTAGCAGGACTTTGGTGAGCCCTTCGATTTGAATCGCGTCGATCCCAAAACCAATCACCGCAGCACCGACGAAACCGCCAATTAATGCGTGAGAGGAGCTTGATGGAATTCCGAACCACCAGGTGGCGATATTCCATATGATGGCTGCCAGCAACGCTGCCAGGGCAGTGGGGACGGTTACTGCTTCCTCGGTGACAACTTCTGTACCAATTGTTGTAGCGACCGCTACACCAAACAAGAACGGACCGATAAAATTGGTCAGCGCGGATATACTCAACGCTACCCGAGGGGACATGGCTTTTGATGCGATGGTAGAAGCCACGACGTTGGCGCTGTCATGGAAGCCGTTAAGAAAATCAAATACCAATGCAACGGCGATGAAGATGATGAGCAGTGGTTCGATCATCTAAATAATGGGGCTGTGCTGCATGGTGTCCGGAATTTCGAGGTCGAGCAGTTTCAGGATGGTGGGCGCGACCTGCAGCTGGGACAGCACTTCACCAGTGTCACCTGCACCGGGGATTCCCGGGCGCATCAGAAACAATGGCACCTCGCGCACATCTGCTGTTGTACCGCCATGCCTACCATCGGCATTCATACCGTGATCACCGGTCACCAGAATGTTATAGCCACTTTGAGTCCATTCGGCGATTAGAGCGCTCATGTACACGTCTTGAAGAATAGCCTGGTTGCGGTACTCAGGAGAATCAGCACCATGTTTTTCACCCAGATAATCCAATCCCATTGGGTGGACAAGTAGATAATCCGGCTTGTACCGCCTGGCAAGCATTCCAGCCGTGACAAACAGCTCGATATCCGGAAAATCATCCTCTGTGTAGAATCGTCCGTGCTGGATCAACAATGCATCATCGTTCACTTCACGATCTTCCAGCCGGTCGTAGGGGACGCGATTATAAAGCTCTGAAAACCAGAAATATGCCGCTGCTGCTGTAGTTTTTCCTGCTTGTATAGTCGCTTGGAAAATGTTTGGTTTGTCAGATTGTCGGACGATATAATTCGCTAAAATCCCATGGTGAGAGACAGGCAAGCCGGTATGAATCGTCTCGTACATTGGGCGGGACATGCTTGGTAGTTCGCCAATCACTTTATACAGGCTGGCTTGTTGAGATTCAACCAAATGACCCAAAAAACCCATACTTGCTACAGCAGTGTCATATCGCAACGCATCTAGTAGAACCAGAATTACTTTATTCAATTGAATTAACCATCCTTTCTCTTGGATCTTTAATTGCTATCAAGAATTTTGCTATATGAATCTTGAAGTTGTGGAGACAATCTGATGGAATACTTAATGGTTAGATGTGGTGAAAATATCTGTAATCATCGTTGGGTCCAAGCTTGTGATCGCCTTTCGAAGCCTCTGGTTAAAAGATAGAATAAACCCCTGGCTAAAATTCCGACCACAATGATCAAGAGCGACATGGCCATAGCCTGCGCTGTTTCTCCGGCGTCATCCAGCAGCATGACTGATAAGGATGCCAGTTCATTTCCCGGCACAAAAAGGAAGACGACAACCGACAATGTGACCATGGCGTTCAGGAAAAGGTACGAGGCGACAGAAATAATCGCCGGTAAGGAAACTGGAACGATCACACGTAAAAAAGTGCGGTAGAAAGGTGCGTTCAATGATTCGCTGATTGATTCAAACTCTGGGTCGATCTGTTTTAGAGATGTAGTCGCGGTCAGGAAAGGAACAGTATAGTAATGGACGATGGTAGAAATGACCAAGATCGCCATGGTTCCATACAAGAAATTTAATGGATTAGACGGGTTATTGAATGTAAAAATATAAGCCAAACCCAACACCATGCCTGGGATGGCAAGAGATGTAATCGATAGCAGATAAAGCAGCGACCGTGTTGTTCGCAAACCACGTGTTTTATCAATCAAATATGCACTGAAGAAAATGATAACCGTTCCGAACAGCGCGGTCCAGAATGCCATCTGGATGCTGTTCCATAAAACAACAAAGGCACCGCCTTTGTGCTGCGTGCCGGCTACATAGAAAGTGAAATTATTTAAGGTCAAGGAAAGATCATAGGGCCAATACTGGGTGAATGCCCCGACGATCACAATGGCGTAAATGCTGAGGATAAATGCGGCCATCAAAAACATAAAAGTGAAAACACCCCATTGGATGATGGGTTGGTGGGGTTTTGATTCCATAGGTGTGATGCCCGTCGAAACCATGGCAATTTGTTTGCGTTGGACTAATCTGTCCAATGCAAAGGCAAGCAAAGCAGGAACCAACAGCAAAGTACTGATGGTGGCACCCATCTCGAAATTCTGCTGTCCGATGACCTGGTTGTAGATGTCTGTAGCCAATACGTCGTAATTGCCACCAATAACTTTAGGTGCACCGAAATCTGTGATCGCTAAGGTGAAGACTACGAAGCAGGCGCTCAACAAACCATATCTGGCTCCGGGTAATGTAATGGTGGTGAACATGCGCGAGCCTTTAGTGCGCAGAGAATCTGCGGCTTCATATAAGCGGGCATCCGCAAGAGCGAGAGCAGCGGCGATAATGATAAAAGCATGTGGGAATGCGTAATAAACTTCTGATAGGATGATGCCGGTGGGACCATAGATATGGATATTGATCCCTGTCAAGCGGGTAAATACACCGTTATTCCCGAAAATATAGATCAATCCCAGCGCTTGAACCAGGGAGGGCATGAAGATGGGCATTAAAGCGATGACTCTCAGCACCTTTTTTCCGGGTATCGTGATGCGCGATAATCCATACGCATAAATAAAAGCCAGAATAACTGTGATGATCATGCTCATCGCAGAGATATATAAGCTGTGCGATAAGGAAGCAGAAGTTGTGCTGGAGGAAAAATAATCAAGATAATTTTCCAACCCCACAAATTCTCCCAGCTCATTTTCAAAACTGCGTCTTAAATTAACAAAGATCGGGTAGATTAGGAAGATGAATAAACCCAGGCCGATCAGAATGAAGATAAACCTGCGCAAGTAATCTTCATAACCTAAGCGCTGGCGCACAACCTCATTTTGGATGTTTTTTATATCAACGGGTGGGTCTGCAGGATATTCCATGGTAAATAAGATCAAGAACGATTGGCAAGCTCGCCAGGGTAGACACGGATGATCTCTGGAGGTAGGTGGATGAAGAGCTGCGTGCCATTCTCGATGGCCAGCTCTTTCATAAGATTGCTGGAGACTTCTACCAACAGCTGGGTTTGGGTGTCATCATCTAAGGTGCACGTCAGACGGTTGACAGCTCCGAGGAATTCAGACTCAATTACAGTGACCTGGCTGACATTTGGTAATTCACTAACTTCCTCGGTGATGCCGATCTCTTCAGGACGAATAGCTAAGGTAACTGGTTTGCCAGAAGTGATGCCCTCTGGCCCCACGCCTTCCAATAAAATTGAGCCAATACTAAATACATTAGGCGAATCTGTAGTCCTGGCTGGAAGGAAATTCATCATGCCGACAAAATTCGCCACGAAAGGTGAGGCTGGTGCACGGTAGATTTGCTCGGCGTTTCCAACCTGTTCTATCGTACCCTGGTCCATAACCACGATCCGGTCTGCCATCACGAGCGCCTCTTCCTGATCGTGAGTGACGAAGACTGTCGTGATTCCCAAGCGGTGCTGCAGATGTTTAATCTCAATCCTCAAGTTGATGCGCACGCGTGCATCCAGCGCGGATAGCGGTTCATCAAGCAGCAGCAATCCTGGTGAAGGGGCCAGAGCACGTGCCAGGGCAACCCGCTGCTGCTGACCGCCTGATAATTTAGCAGGA
>JALHTN010000518.1 GCA_022865865.1 Anaerolineales bacterium | reverse complement strand
GGATATTAATGACCGAACAAGCTATCTCAACTGGAAATGGAAAACGTGACTTAATTCGAGTCAATCATTTGATGAAATACTTCCCCGTGCGCGGCGGCCTGATGCAGCGAGTAGTAGCCTGGGTTCAAGCAGTGGATGATATCAGCTTCACCGTTAGAGAAGGAGAAACCCTGGGATTAGTGGGGGAGTCCGGATGCGGAAAGACTACTGTCGGTCGCACGATGCTGCGCCTTATTGAGCCAACCGGTGGAGAAGTTCTCTATGGTGAAACCAATGTCTTCGATTTGCGAGGCTCAGATCTGAAAAAGATGCGCCGCAATATGCAAATAATCTTCCAGGACCCTTACGCATCCCTGGACCCACGCATGCCAATTGGCGAATCGATCTCCGAAGGATTAAAAATCCACAACATTGGTACACCAAAAGAACGTTTCGATATTGTGATTAAGAACCTGCGCAAGGTGGGATTAGAAGATTATCACTCTCGGCGCTACCCGCACGAGTTCTCTGGTGGGCAGCGGCAGCGGATCGGTATCGCCCGTGCACTAGCCCTGCAGCCGAAGTTCATCATTTGTGATGAACCAGTTTCAGCCCTGGATGTCTCAATTCAATCCCAGGTGCTCAACATTCTCAACGATCTTCAAAAAGAATTCGGACTCACTTATTTATTTATCGCTCATAATCTTTCGGTAGTAGAGCACATTTCGCACCGGGTTGCGGTGATGTATTTGGGAAAGATGGTGGAATTGACCACCCGAGAAGAGCTTTTCCGCAATCCACTCCATCCATACACCCAGGCCCTGATGTCAGCCATCCCGGTCCCGAATCCAGATTTGAAACGCGCACGGATTCTCCTGCCAGGAGACGTACCGAGTCCTTTAAATCCTCCTGAAGGCTGCCGCTTCCACCCACGCTGTCCGGTTGCAATGGAACACTGCGGAATCGAAGAACCCCCGTTTATTGAAGTTAGCGTGGATCACTCCGTCGCTTGTTGGAGGGTGGAGTAATCAAAATTCTCCCCATTAATTTCTGCGGCTATCCCCTTACCTGCCGCTTCTCATGTTGCCTGCCAGTAACGGCTTATGTTACAATACAGCCCGCCAGATTTTTTAGGCATTACTTTGGGGCGTGGTGCAACGGTAGCACAGCGGACTTTGAATCCGTATATCCTGGTTCGAATCCGGGCGCCCCAGCCTGAATAAAAATTGTCACGGAAAGATATTGTGGTAGACGAAATTCCAACTAAATACCCTAATCGAAGGTCAACTTGGTGAGCCATGAGTGACAAAGCTCGCCATTTTTCTTATCTCCAGTTAATTTTGTGGTATGGCCAAAAATAACTCGAAAACCTGTGCAGCTGTCATTTTTACCGGTGGGCTGGGAGGAGATTTCCCTTCCCGAACACCCCTGGTAATGCAGCCTTTATCAGGACAACCCGTGATCCTTTATGCTGTTAAACTAGCCCAGGAAGCAACAGGTTTTCCTGCAACACTGATTTTGGACCAGGTATATGAGCCTCTCCAGGGTGCTGTTGATCCTGGAGTAAATATTGTGCTTCAACCTGAGCAGCACAGCATTGCACAAGCACTTCTGCAGGCTGAGCCCATGCTGCGGGGTTTAGCGGATCATCTGTTGATCATTCGGGCAGATACGCCCTTGCTGACAGTCAATACCCTTAAACAGCTGATCGCCGCCCACCTGGGGACAAGCGATTCTATTCGATCCCAACCTGTGATGACCATTGCTTCTTTCCAGACATCTGGTCCGCAGCACCATGACCGGATTATGCGCGGAGAGGACAGTAAGATAACCGGGGTCATGGTTCAGGAACAGGCAACCGCTGACCCACTGGTAGAAACTGAATTTGATGCAGGCATATACTGTTTTTCAGCAGATTGGCTCTGGGAGACCCTGCCCCAAATTCCGGACTCACCTGCAGGAAATTTCCAGCTCTCCGACTTAGTCCAATTAGCCTGTTCTGCTGATCTCCCGGTCCAAAGCCTGACTTTAATCGATCCTGATGAGGCGCTCAGGATCGATTCCCTAATTCATCTGTCTCAAGCAGAAGCCAGTTTGCGTCTGCGGATCAACCAGGACTTTATGCGCAGCGGAGTGACCATCATCGATCCCAACACGACTTATATTGATACCCTGGTTGTGATCGGGCAGGATACCGTTATTCACCCCAATACTTACCTGCGCGGAAGGACTCGCATTGGAGAAGCCTGCCAGATTGGGCCAAACAGCATGATCACGGATACCGAGATCGGTGATCGCTGTGAAATCACCTTCTCGGTCACAGAAAGTGCGATTTTAGAAGATGATGTGGACATTGGACCTTTTGCCCGCCTGAGGAAAGGTGCTCACCTGGCACAAGGTGTGCATATGGGTAATTATGGTGAGGTAAAAAATTCATACCTGGGACCAGGCACGAAGATGGGTCATTTCTCTTATATCGGAGATGCGAATATTGGACCAGAAGTAAATATTGGTGCCGGAGTGATCACCGCCAATTATGATGGTCGCAGCAAATACCCCACCGAGATTGGAGCCGGGGCATTTATCGGCAGCGATACCATGTTGATCGCCCCTCTCAAAATTGGCGCCGGCGCCCGGACTGGCGCAGGCTCCGTGGTAACAAAAGATGTACCTCCTAATTCCCTGGCGGTTGGTATGCCTGCCAGGATCATACGCAAGAAAGAAGAACATGATGGACCCTGACCTAATCTCTGCCATTGGCCTGATAATTTTCCTGCTGGCAGATATAACAACCTCCGCAGCTCGTTCTGCCCTCTCGAACTCCAATGTCGCACGTTTGCTAGCTCACAGAGATGAAAAAATTTCTCAGGTCGACCGCACGACAGCTCTGCTGTCCAATCTCCCCCGCACACAAACCAACCTGAAACTATTCCAAGTCATTCTGCGCTTCCTTATCGCTGGCCTGTCTTTACTGATTTTCTTGCCTTGGAAGGCAACTTCTTTTCTGGCGGTCTACGCAGTGGGTATATTGCTGGTGTCCTCGTTAATTACTTTTTTCTTGGAATGGGTTGTTGAAACGGCGATATCACATAATCCAGAGATTTGGGCGATGCGTTTGAGCTCATATGCACGCCTTCTCTATCTCGCCATGTCTCCTATACTCGCCCTGCCTTTCATGCTTACCAAATCAGATGAATCAAACCAAGAAGGCACAGTAACTGAAACTGAGCTGATCAGCCTGGTCGAAGCAGGACAGGAGGAAGGAGTCTTGGAACAGGAAGAACAGAAGATGATCGTATCCATCTTCCGGCTGGGTGACACCCTGGTTCGCGAGATCATGGTTCCCCGGATCGATGTCCTGGCATTAGAAGTCAACACTCCCATCGATGAGGCAATGCACGCCTTAAAGCGATCCGGTCACTCCCGGGTGCCAGTTTTCAAAGATTCTGTAGACAATATCCTGGGATTGTTGTACGCCAAAGACCTACTGGGTATCTGGCTGGAAGGAATGCACGAAGTTTCCCTCAGCGATCACCTGCGCCAGGCATACTTTGTTCCGGAAGCAAAAAAAGTGGATAAATTACTCGCTGAACTGCAAGCGAAAAGAATTCACATGGCAGTTGTGGTGGATGAATATGGCGGGGTCGCAGGTTTAGTAACCTTGGAAGATATCGTGGAGGAGATTGTTGGTGAAATTCGCGATGAGTATGATCAAGCAGAGGAGCTGTTATTCCAGGCCATCAATGAAGATGAATACCTTTTCCAGGGACGCATTGACCTCGACGATTTCAATGACATCATGGGCACTGAGCTTCCCAACAGCGAAGCAGATACTTTAAGCGGATTGATTTACAGTCGTATTGGGCGAGTACCAACAGCTGGAGATAAAGTGCAAATCAAAGATCTGCAGTTAACTGTGGAGCAGGTAAGCGGACAGAGGATCCGCAAAGTACGTGCACTGCGATTGGTCTCGTTGTCCGGAAATGGAGATAAAGAACACCATGCTGACGGATGATCTGCAAGAAAAAATGATTGAAACTGCTCTTAAAGCTCGACAGCGAGCCTATGCTCCCTATTCGGGATATGCTGTCGGAGCTGCTTTGCTTACCAATACTGGTGAAATCTATACTGGTGTAAATGTTGAAAATGCGGCTTATCCAACTGGCACCTGCGCAGAAAGGGTGGCGGTGTTTAAAGCAGTTTCAGAGGGGGAAAAAGATTTTGAGGCGTTGGTGGTAGCCTCCAGCAATGGGGGTACTCCCTGCGGGGCTTGCCGGCAGGTGCTCTCGGAATTTGGATTAGAAACCAAGATTCTGATCGTGGATAGTGAGGGAGTGGTTGTCCAGGAGACCACGGTTGGCGAACTGCTGCCGGGTGCTTTTACCTCGCAAGATTTACCCAAACAAGAGAAATAAATTCAACCTTCCCAATTAGGGGCAGGAGTAGCAGTCAAGAGCAAGATCTGCAGTATCCAGCCCTCATCCCCCTCGAAAGTGCGCACGCGTATCCAGATTCCCCCACCTTCCTGCACCGGATCATCCGGCATAATCTGAACCGGGGTACCATTCTGCAGCAAGATTATGCTGGGTGCGGAAAAGCCGGGTTCGGCCCGTAGGTGAGCCCCACCCCCTACTTCCGCATCCACCAACGCTAGAATCGGAGTGGGTGTTGGTGTCAGTGTCCCTGTTGGACTGACGGTGAAAGTTGGAGTCACGGTCTGGGAAGCAGTCGCTGTCGGTGGTTGAGGGGTCGGGGGAATAGGAGTTGGCGTCAGGGTCAATGTCGGGGAAGGTGTGATCGAGGGTGTCTGAGTTGGCAGGGCAATTTGCGCCCCAAAAGAAGCCCCAGCTCCACTGACACCGATTAGCACCACGATCCCGAATAGCAGGACCACTGCACCGACGGTATACCCAAACAAGGTTAATGGCCGAAAGCCAAGCATCACAAATGTCAAGGCTGCCACCAGCACTGCCCCGGAGAGATATTGGGCAAATACAACCAATCCATCCGGAAATAAGAACGCTTCCCCGCTCCCCAACCCTAATCCCGCCGCAGAGATCGGGAGGTATAAACCATATGCCAGAGCAACGCTTGGAAGGGCTGCACTTTTCTCAGATCGCACCATAGATGCAGATGTCAAGCCTGCACCCAATGCAACTAGAATGAACATAGCCCAGGATAATTGAGTGTTGATATGCGCTTGAGTAAAATCGAGCGGATACCAGATGCGTGAAACATACCCGGCCAATATCCCAACCAGGAAAACTAACAAACTGCCGATCAACAGGCCAATAAGGCTTCTCAGGAAGAATTGTACTGAACCGACCACCATGCCCAGAGCAACCCCGATCACGGGTGCCATCATCGGGGCGAGAATGGCTGACAATACCAATATCGGTTGAGAATCTAATAGATATCCCACTGCGATCACCGCCCCAGCCAGGAGCGAGAACAGGAAAAAATCAAAGGAGGGCGATGCCCGGTGAGCTACCTTATCTAGGAAGTCAATTCTGTCTTCAGCCTCCATGGGAGCCAGGAGACGGCGCGCCCTTCTGCGCCGCGCCGGAGACAGCTGCTCGGGATCGTCGGGGGTTACATTGGCATTAAATTGGGTCATTTTCGTAAACCTGCCACTACTCGCAGCGGTTTTTCTAATAAATCGAGGGCGCTCATTATATCTGGCATCACCATATCAGCAGCTAGCAGAGTTTCCACGGCTGCTCCTTCGGGAGATATTATGCAGATGCCCAAACGGGCTTCTTTTATCATGCCTGCATCATTTGCCCCCTGCCCAATCGCCACAACTTTCTCGGGACCCAGCTGGCGCACAAAAGCTGTCTTTTGTGCTGCCTCTTCACCTGGCTCAATGCGCACAGCTTCCAGGTTAAGCTGGCGGTCGATGACCGCTTGCCGGCCGAATGTATCAGCTGTCAGCAGATGAATTCTCAATCTATCCTTTAAATTAGTGAGCCCGCGAATAACACCATCCTGCAGCTGTCCATCCACCGCCAGAGTGCCGTTGACATCACAAACCAGGTATTCGAGTTCGAATTTACCGCGTCCTGGGATATTGAGTTCGATCATGGCGTTATTATACAGGAATAAATTAAGAAATTCTGAGCAATAGAAGGAGCCAGGTATAGTACAATTGCCGCCAACCAATACGGCTCGGAAATATTCCAAATTACACACCATCTCAACAATTATCAATGTTGAAGGATCACAAGCCAAAGAAAATCGCATTACCCATCTTGCTGCTGCTCAGCAGTGCGATCCTGTTCGCGTGTACGCCGGATGTCCCGGAAACTACTGCTACCCAATCTGCAGCCACCTCCCCTGAACTGAGTGCAACTCCATCTGCTACCCCGAAAATCGAGACTCAAGTACCAACCCCCATCATCGCTCAAAGGTTGGTTGTGCTCATAGCCGCCCCCGGGGGGGATGCAGCACTTACCGAGCAGCTCTCCCTGACACTCTCCGAACTTGCAGCGGTCGAAGGGTTGGATTTCGAGCTGCGACCTTCCTTCACCCTGGATGATTCAACTGCCGAGATCAAATTGCTGGTTGCCCTGCCACCTGACCCAGGTTTGGCTGCCCTGGCGCAATCATCTCCAGCAACTCAATTCCTGGGTATTACAATCCCTGGTCTTGAACCGGGCACCAATCTGAATGTGATT
>JALHTN010000067.1 GCA_022865865.1 Anaerolineales bacterium | reverse complement strand
CTTGAATAGTCTCAATACCGTAGGACCAGACGACGAAATCGAGCGAAGTCGGTCCAGCGGCTTCTTCTTCTGCAGGTGGTGCTGCTTCTTCTTCAGCTGGGGGAGCTTCTGCAGCGGGTGCTCCACAAGCCACTGCCAGCATGGCAATCAGCAGAACGGCAAGTACAAGAAAAACTGATTTTCGGAAGGTCTTAGTCATTTTGTTTCTCTCCATTCTCGTTCTCAAACTCTAGGAAATCAATTGTGTGGTTCACTAATTTACATAGCTTGTCGATATTTAAATAAATTCACCTCCTTTGGCCTCAATTGTGCTTACCGAAATCCACAAAGTATTTATCTCTACGTAATCAACAGGCATTAGAAATATTTATTGTTATTATTGGAGAATCATCTATCCATTGTTGATGATTTCGGAATTCAGGACATGAGCAAAGTTGAAATGGGGTGATGATTGATCAATTGTTGGCTGTTCTCGTTGTTATCCGTAATATCGCCGTTGAGATTTGACATAACTTAATAAGATTAACTAATATTTTATTATACTAGACCATTATCAAGAATTTGTCAACACTCACCAAAAACAACTGGAATTTGAGAGCAAATCGGTCTAATTTCATTAATTACCCCGGTTCGCTGGTCATACTTGACAAGAAGTAAGATTGCAGTACACTATATAATTAGTAAAGTTTATTATGTAATTAACTCGATCTCGGGTCACCAGCGAGGATCGTATGCAAACGCCAACCCCCAGGCCTGCCAGAGTACGAAATTCTCAATTGATACTTAAAACAATTTATGGGAATGGGCCGCTCAGTAGAGCAGACCTGGCGCGAGAAACAGGCCTTACACCGCCCACTGTCTCGGATGTTGTGGCTTCATTAATTGAAAGTGGTCTGGTAGAGGAAGTTGGGTTAGCGCCATCCTCAAGTGGCAGGCGACCAATTTTGCTAAGAGTTGTGGACGGTTCTCGCCAGTTAATTGGGATTGACCTCTCCAGGGAAGATTTTCGGGGTGCCCTCGTCAATCTGCGTGGCCAGATAGGTTACCGCAAAGATTTGCCATTGGAGGGTCGTGACGGAGATGCAGCTTTGGCGCTGGTTTATGATCTCGTGGATGTACTGGTTGAGAGAGCGACTAACCCGGTTTTAGGAATCGGGATCGGCGCCCCAGGATTAGTGGATGCTGCGAACGGTGTACTGCAGCAATCCGTGAATTTAAATTGGCGCTACATTCCGTTCGCTAAATTATTGCGGAAGCGCTACAACCTGCCTGTATACATGGCGAATGATAGCCAAGCAGGTGCACTTGCTATTTATATATTTAGTCAACTTCCGGAAAAAGGTTTGCCATTAGTTTTGATCGAACTGGGCTGGGGAGTAGGGGCCGGCATTATTGTAAATGGCCAACTTCTCCATGGAAGCCCTGTTGGAGCCGGAGAGATTGGGCACATCACGATTAATCCGGATGGCGATCAGTGTGCCTGTGGAAATTATGGTTGTTTAGAAACCATTGCCAGCAGCCGATCAATTATCAAGCGGGTCAGAATGCTGGCCAAAAACAACCCCAAGTCCGCAATCACTAATTTGGTTAGCGATCCAGAGCAGATCGATATGGACACGATTTCCCTTGCATTGGAAACTGGAAATGAGGATGTGCATCAGGTAATCAAGGAAGCAGGAGAAGCTTTGGGGATTGCCGCGTCGAATTTAATCGGTGTATTGGGCAGCTGCCAAATATTAATTCACGGCAGTGTGGCGCGATTTGGACAGCTGCTCCTGGATCCGATGCGTGAGGTGATGGACCAACGCACACTCCCATCTCTTGCGAGAGGATCTGAAATAGGTATAGCCTCAATTGAATCTGATATCGTGATTCAAGGGGCATCTGCTTTGATCCTTCACAATGAGCTTGGAGTTCTTTAAACACCAGTTCAAAGAAGGAATCAACAAACTTGGGGAAGCAGATTGTTGGATCCAGACGAATTTTCTTGTAAAAATATTTGATCCAACAAATAGATCATTTTAAGGTCACAAAGAATAATTTCTCATTGTAAAGGTATTGGTATGAACGGTTTATCAATTCAATCCTGGACGATGCCTGCAGCTGATCTCGGGCCGGAAAACCCACTACCCCCGCTTGAAACCAGACGATCCCCAACAAGACTTGAATACCCTGCAGATCTGCCAAAGGAGATGCTGGATAATATTGCTTATGGAAACCTATCCAATATCCTTCCTTATACCTTTCAAGATGGATTCAACCGCCAGCTGCAAACGCGAGATTTGCGGGTCGCAGTCCTAGAAAATGAGAATTTGCGAGCTACATTTCTACTCGAATTTGGAGGGCGCTTGTGGTCGTTGAGGCATAAACCTTCCGGGCGAGAGTTATTGGAAGTCAATCCCGTATTTCAATTGGCCAACCTGGCACTCCGTAAAGCCTGGTTCAGCGGGGGAGTTGAATGGAATATTGGCACGCTCGGGCATTCACCATTTACCTGCTCGCCTTTATTTGCTTGTCGGATTGAAGGGGACAATGGGATGCCAATCTTGCGTTTCTATGAATTGGAACGCTTCCGGCAAACCCCTTTCCAGATTGATGCATACCTCCCGGAGGGAAGCCAGGTGTTGTTTGTTCGCACACGGATCATCAATCCCAACGAAGCGGAGGTTCCCATATATTGGTGGTCGAATATAGCAGTTCCTGAGACAGCGGATACCCGGGTGGTTGTGCCGGCAGAATCGGCTTACTGCTTAGGTTGTCGACCAAATCACATGGAAAAAGTCTCAGTACCAAAAATCAATGGGGTGGATTTCACATATTCAACCCGGGTGAAGCAAGCCGCGGACTTCTTTTTTGATCTAACAGATTGCAGCTACCCTTGGATAGCTGCATTAGACGGAAATGGTCAGGGATTGGTGCAGGTATCAACGAACGAAATGGTCGGTAGGAAACTCTGGGTTTGGGGTACCGGGCGCGGGGGGAGAAACTGGCAGCAGTTCCTCTCACCACCGGGGAAGGGATATATCGAGATCCAGTCTGGTCTAACCCGGACTCAACTAGAACACAAGCCACTGCCACCTGAGACTTCTTGCTCCTGGCTTGAAGCATACGGATTTCTGGAGACAGACCTAGGGATCGTACATGGTGCGGATTGGATCAACGCTTACCAGCACGTAGATGTAGAGGTTCAACGGCTCATTCCAGCGCAAGATCTTGCCAAGGAGAACCAGCGAGGAGCCGAGTTTTCGGATTCGCCTCCCGGCGAGTACTATCAAAAAGGATCGGGTTGGGGGGCGCTGGAACGCAGGAGACGAGAATTTTTTTCTGAAAAACCGCTGACTGACAGCGGCTTAGTGTTTGGGGATGATTCCCTGGCAGAGGAACAGGAACCCTGGCTCAAGCTCCTGGAATCTGGAACATTTCCTATAGTGGATGAGAATTCTCCATGTGGCTCATTTGTGGTTAGCGGAAAATGGGGAGATTTGATCGAGCAAGCTCTGGAAGGGCAATCCGCAGGCAACTGGTTTGCCTGGTACCAGGCAGGAATTGTCCGGTATCATACGGGCAATCATGCTGGTGCCGTGGAAGCCTGGAAACGCTCACTAGCACTGACCAGGTCACCATGGGCGGCGCGCAACCTGGCACAACTTGTCTGGAGTGACGGTCAAATTGACTGGGCAGCAAACCTGATGGTTGAGGCCTTATCAATGGCTCCCAGTATCATGCCCTTGGCAGTTGAATGTGGGGCCTGCTTGTATGATGCGCAGCGATACGAAGAGTGGCTACAAATGGTACCGCAGCTGCCGCAATCGGTGCGATCTGATGGACGCATCCGGTTATTAGAAGCACAATCCGCTATTGCGAATGGTAAATTGGATACGGTTGAGAAATTCTTCAAGGATCAGGTAGTGGTCGCTGATTTACGGGAAGGCGAAAACTCACTCAGCGACCTATGGATTGATTATCAGGTGCAGAAAATGAGCCTTGAGGAAAACCTGCCTATAAACCATCCAACAGTTGTCCAGTTTCGAGAACATTGTCCTGTGCCCGAGAGGATAGATTTTCGAATGAGAGAAGAAACATCACCTGGAAAGTAATGAAAGGAAGTTGTTTATGAACGCAGGTTTCAGGCTTGTTGAACCAAAAATCATTCCGCCTTTGGATGAAAATTTCCGTCCGGCGATTTTGGCAAACCAGCACTTCCGGGAAGAAGTAGCTGCCTCTCAGGCCGGCATACCGCTGCTGATTGGACTCGAACGTTCAGATGGATATCTCTCTCACTTCACCACTCAGGTTTACCCAGATGGACATGCTCGAGCAGAGGCGAACCTGCAGTATGTTGAACGCATCGTTAAGTTTCTACTTTGGCAAAAAGGGGGTTGGCAGATCTTTCTCGGGGGTCCCAAAAGTATTGGGGAATATATTCGCCAATGTTATTCAACAGAAGGTGAACGTAGTTTTGAATATCATTTTATGCAGAAAGATGTATATGAGATGCCTTTTACAGTTATCTCATGTGATCCCGCTGATGTGCCGCCTGAGATGGAGAGCAGCCAACCTCTGGGACGCCACCTGGATGGGTGCCGG
This sequence comes from Anaerolineales bacterium, assembly GCA_022865865.1. The sequence goes on along the minus strand of JALHTN010000067.1, from coordinate 210 downwards.
ATAGGGTTTGATTTGGGAGCTTCGGATCGCAAGTCGTCGGCAGTAATCGATGGAGAGACAGTTTTTAGCGAAGAGGTTATTTGGAATCCGAAAGTTCAAAGCGATCCGAATTATCATTACCAAGAAATTATGAAATCTTTAAATGCCGCTGCTGAGAAAATGCCTCGAGTGGATGCTATCGGGGGAAGTGCGGCTGGGATCTATATTGAT
>JALHTN010000517.1 GCA_022865865.1 Anaerolineales bacterium | reverse complement strand
CCTGCTGGGGAAGAGCGGTATTCCACTGCAGCAGGACACGGATGCAGCGCGGCAGCCCTCCCGGTACCGGAATCTCCCGGCCGCAGATCATCGCTACTGCAGTCCAGTCCATTTCGCGTGCAGCACGAGCGGGATATGCGGAGTTAAGGTCATCCGTGGTGGTGAAGATCGCGCTGGCGATATCCTCGCTGCGCAGCTCAGGATTGGCTCCAGAATCGCTGTAAGCAGCTCCCGGGTGGCAGCCAGAACTGCCTCAGGATTATCGTCTGCAACATCGATCGCTCCACGAACTCCTCTTACCGGCATAGGATTAACCTCCATAAAATAAAAAATGCGAGGCCGCTGGCCTCGCATCAAATGGGTAGGATTAATTTCTGTCTTCCCGCTTAAGCACCGCCACCGGCATTCGGAGAACCGAAGCCAAAATAATAGGAGGCACTAAAATAAAAGCGGGACGAAAGAGTTTGATTCATTTTTTTAAATACCAAATATTTATTACGTTGCTAGAGTCTAACCCAGCCAAACAGTTTAGTCAAGCATCCATCCCTCACACGCACGCACGCCTCCACGCGTATAGCGGCACCTTTGTCTAGGGTTGGTAAGTTTTTTGTAATTTACAAGGTCGGGATTTCGGGTTTGATCGCTGAGTTGAGGTGGCTGGTAGCGCTCTAAGGAACCATGGGGGCGCCTGAAGTTTCATCTTAATATTGTCGGCTCAAACACGAGGCGTGTTCAGTTTCGTTGATCTCAAACTGGCGAATCGAACCCGACATGGCCTCTCAATCAGTGGTACAGTCTTTGCCAAGTCGTGCGGGCAAAAGACAACCGACACATCCGTTGGTAAACGAGTCCTTTGGACGAATAAGTGTTGACAAACCTTAAAATAAGCATCCAAAAGACTTTATCCGTCATCCAATGGATTGGGTAAAAAGGGTAGGCTCTTGGATGGGAGAAGCGCACAGCGGACTCTGGCCTTTTAAGCCATTGGTTGCAGGTTCGAGCCCTGCCGCGCTCACTTCAAAGATCCATTCAAACTGGATCTTTTTTTGATTAAACCTGCTTGATATCTGATTCTCTTCGTAGAACTCACAACGGTCAAGGATGCGGACTTTCATCATTTTGCTCACCTCCTTTCGTGGAATCAAAAAAACCCCGCCTCCGAAGAGACGGGCTAGTTGAATGGATTACCGTGCGTATGGCTACAGGATGGAGGTGGCACGAGGCCCTACACGTTGCTCCCGGATGCCCGACCGGTACGTCTGGGATACCAACATCAAGGGATTAGGTGTTCAATAGTAAAGACCCCCTATATTCACTTTTGAAATCAGCCAACATCATTTATAACCACCTGTCCACCACACCGGGGAAATCCAGGTGAAAGTATCGGATTTATATTGCACTGAGAAAGTTTCTTCTATATACTTGTATTAGCTTACAAAACCACCGCTAACCTCGTTTCATACATTGGTTCAGGATGGATAACTATATCCGTAGTAAGCTGTAAATTTGATTCGGAAAATATGGGTTTCGTTGAATTACAGCAGTAATTTGTTGGCTAATCAACCAGATAGGCTGATTAAATAGTTGCCTGAGATTAAAAAGTTCGTTTCAATATATAGTCACTTATCTTAACCGGAGTTGATATGAGTCAAGTCTTTAACCTAAGGTGAGTTGTAACCCATGATCCGCTAACCCAATTTTCCCTCTCGTATCGATTGCCTAAAGTATCTTTTGATTCAAGATTTTTTCCAGCAATTATTTTCTCACCCAATAGGAGGAAGAATGTTCCACAAAAGATCGATTTGGAGAGTTTTGCTAATCTTAGGGGGCGCATTAGTTTTGTGGGGCTTTCAACAAGCTGCGGCACAAGACATCTTGAATACTAAGCCATTCACAACCACCAGCGATCCGGTTATTGGCTACCCATTCACATTCAGCCCAGCTCCAATCGACGAAATCAAACCAGCAGTGGCTTATGACCCATTACATAGAGAGTATCTTGTGGTGTGGCAAAATGGAAGGTCCGTGACTGACGATATTTACGCGCAGCGTATTTCTGAGCAGGGCAAATTATTAAGCTGGTTTTTTGTAGCTGAAGGCAATTCACCAGAGTTGGCCTTCAATCCAAAAAATAACACTTACCTAATCGTATACGATAAATGGGTATCCACCGATTATGATGTTTATGCGCGCCGAGTAGATTTCACCGGGCCGCTTGGCTCTGAATTTCCCATCGCCTTCAACCTCAATGAAACGGAACACAGCCCCGCGGTTGCCTATAACACACATCCCAATTACGATGAGTTTCTTGTTGTTTGGGAAAACATCCCGCCTCCACCTACTACGATTAACAGAGTTGAAGGGCAACGCGTAGCAGGCACTGCAGGTGGCGGAGATGGTGGTGGTGAAACAATTGCTAGCCGTCTTCCCATCGCCCATAACAGTGATTACAATTTAGATCCCGATATTGCTTATAATTTAAATATGAACGAATTTTTGGTGGTCTTTACCCGCCAGCCTGGTGGAGGAGGAAATTACGACGTGTTCGGACGGCGGATCACAGCTAATGGTGTCCTTTTAGCGGAAGCCTCTATCGATAGTTCCGGAAACGACCAGTACAACCCTTCTGTAGCAGCGTATCACCTTAATCAAACGATGCCTTACCTTGTTGTTTTTAACGACAAATGGAACGATACGGCAGGTGATGTGCGCGGCTATATGGTTAACCAGCAAGGTCAACCAGTATTGCTCATTAATATTGCTCAAACCCCCGGGCAGCGCGAGTTTGATCCGACTATTAGCGAAAGTGAAACCTGGGGTGGTTATCTCGTCTCTTGGGTGCGAGGACTGAGTGGAAACACCGATATATTCGGGATGCAAGTTAGCAACACTGGCTTTACAAACCCCGAGTTTGATTTATCCAAATATGGTAATACTCCAACGGTTTGTGACAGGGGGCAACCAGATATTGCCATCGGGATGTCAACCGCCCTAGGTAGTTGGCAAGATTCTTGTGGCAGTGCTGGTGGAGTTGATATCGTTGGACGGATGATCGGGTATCGTGTGTATCTGCCTCTAGTGATGCGCTAGTATGTATGAGATTCCAAATGCGTGAAAACCAAAAGAAAGCGTTGTATTAGCAGATTTTAAAAAACCATATCAGCCTAACCCCGCGTCGAGCGGTAACGGTGGGTAAATGACCCGCGGACCCCCTCAATTTCGACCAATAGAAAGCAATTGATAACCAACTAAATAAACATAATAGGGGTTACATTCAGTAAATTCCGCCCTGAGTAGATGATCGATTCAAATATGCCATCGTGTTCTTAGTGGACATCATCTAACTTAGCATGGCACACAGATTATGGGGTTGTCGTAACTGGCAGCCCCTTTTCGCTAGGCTGAACTCACCTCCACTGATGGACAGAACCTCAAGATGCAAGTGGCACACAAGCCTGCACCCTGCTCCCTGATGACCGACCGGTACCCAGGGGGGACAGGCATTAGGAATCAGATATTCAATTTCGAAGGCTCCCCATGTTCACTTTTGATGTTGGCCTGCATCATATATAACCACATGTCTACCAGACGGGGGTGAATTTATCGTCTTGATGGTGTAGGTCTTGCTTTTGTTGAGGAACACATTTGTCACAAATATATTGAATGTATAATGTGTCTCAATCGAGAATTTACCGAAAAGGTTTTACTTTTTTATCCTTTTTGACACTGGAGAAACCTTACTCGGAGGTCAATAGTATGTTTTACGCCTTGAGTATCTATCCACAACTCAGTGCGGAGTTGTCAGCGTCAATCAATTCGGTAAGGAAGAAGTATGATCCTACTTTTGCTTTTGCGAAACCACATATCACAGTACTATTTCCCATACCAGGAAGCATAGGAGAAGGAAGACTGATCAGCCACATTCAGGATGTCTTGAGTGATTTGAGTTCTTTTGAGATCCTATTGGGTGGTTTTCAAAAGTCCAATGATCATTGGCTGTTTCTTACACTAATAGAAGGTGAAGAACGGGTCAAGAATTTGTATAAGGCTCTTTATACAGGGATCCTGGCGGAATATCGAAGGGACGACATTGAATTTGTGCCTCATCTTAGCCTTGGATTGTTCATAAACGAGGATTCTACCTACGATTGGGACAATCCACAAGAATCAAACCTTGATCGAGAGCGATACGATGCAGCATGGCGTCAGGCGAAGGAACTGCCCCTCCCCTTTTGCATTTCGGTTGATAAGCTGCATTTGACAAAGATCCCAGATGTAATTCTTGAGTGGGCGACAGGAAAACGGACAAGTATTCCCGAGGATTCACGCATTATTGAAATGCGGGAGTTTCGCTTGTGTGATCAGGATGCATAACAAGTTGTAGTAGCTGATTGGACTACTCTGGTTCGATTTCCAGATAATCCGCTATACAGCTTTGCTTCAAGAACAACGAAATGCGTGGCATCTGGTATCAATTTTAGATCTGTCTTGCCTTTACTTCCAATTATGAAATGACCAATAACACTATCAGCGTTGGTTTGTGATTCACCTAATGGATCACCCCTGAACCTCGGAAGGAAGGCGAGCATCAGAGAACCAATTACTATCTGTTGGAAATGAAAGAAAATGATTAGGGAGACCAGATTTTGAGAACCAATCAACAATCAACCTCAAAAACCAGCCCTCGTTATAGAGAATTGTTGGGGGGTAATTCGTCTCAGTAGGATCAAAATCTGAAAGAATACTTCAGAAGATTTCAAAGGTCATCTACTCTCCTAATCCTGATATAGCGATACACTACTTATATCATGTGAAAAAAAATAGAAACCACGTGTCCACCACACGGGGGTGATTTTATCTTGTTGAAGGTGGAAATCTTGCTCTTATTGAGAGCTTCACTTATCGCACAACAGATGATTGTATAATATTCCAAAGAAGAGATATTGCATCAATAAATTTGGTTATCAACCCGTCAAGTGCCTCTGCGAATAGGGGTAGTTCATTAAGATAAAGACTTGGAAAGATGTCATTATAAATACTGTTTTTGTAAGAGCTTTATAATCAGATCATATATTTACGCTAGTCAGTGGAGTGCTTGGATTACGCGCCACAACCATGGCCGTATTCCTGGAGAACGCGAGAGGATCAATATGATGAATATGAAGAATGTTTGTATCGTGGGGGCATCCGGTAAACTCGGGCAGTACATGGTGCAGCACGCGCTGGATCGGGGCTACGAGGTGGTTGGCGTTTGTCGTGAGAGCAGCGTGGGTAAACTCGACGCGTTCAAGGGGCGCATCACCATCATTCCAGGAGCGACGAACAACCGCCAGGTTATCAAAAAGGCAGTCGCAGGATGTGACGGGGTGCTCACCGTGCTGGTGCCTTGGGGGGTTCACCAATACTCGTCGGGAACGGCCCAGGCGGTGCTCGACCAGGCGCGCCCGGGCGCGCGCCTCATATTCTCTTGCGGCTGGCATATTACGCGGGACGGCCAGGACTTATACTCGCGGGGCTTTAAAGCGGTTCTCAAGGCCACCAGCTGGCTCGGACGGCTATTTCGCGCCGTGGACATCGACGACCAGGTGGAAGCGTGCCGGCAGATATTTGCCAGCGACACCCTATGGACGGTCGTGCGTGGGAGCGACCTCGAAGAGGGTGAGAGCCAGGGCCTACCAGTGTGGAGCAAGCACGTCGGCGACCCCATCCTCGAGAGCAACATCACGCGCCGCGTGGACTTTGCCCTGTTCATGGTGGAGGCTCTCGAGAATAACGAACTCATCCACGAGGCACCAGCGATTGTTGGCTGCCGGACGCCCTCGGCGCTCGCTATCAAAACGTCAAGTTAGTGTTTGAGAAGATGTTTTCCATTGTTGATCTATTAGATGAATATATGTCAGAAAATACAGCTTTGCGATTACAGATTTTTACAAAAATATAGTAATTTGGTCAAAGGAACATGCACATAACAAGAGCATGCAGTAGTTAAAATTGCGGCGCTGCTCTCTGCAATCTTAACCATTGATGTTGGCGGTAGAATGCAATTGAGAGTCATCAATATAAGCATAACCATTGTGTTTACACATATCTGAAAAGGGTCAATTATTAATCGGCCTTGGTTTGTTTACATCTAATCTGCTACGATGTTCTTATTGGACATCATCTAATCTAGCACACAGATGTTGGGGTTGTCGTAACTGGCAACCCCAATACTTTTGTGTTGACTTTGGCTCAAAAAAAATCTATTCTCCTCATTCTTGACCACAATCCCACGGAACCAGCATCAAGAGATTAGGTATTCAATTGTAATGCCCCCCCTATGTTCACTTTTGATGTCGGCCAACATCATTTATAACCACATGTCCACCGGACGGGGGTGGATTTTTCGTCATGTAGTTGGAAATCTTGCTTCAATTCCGGAACACACTTATCACACAACTATATTGCACAGAGAGCGCGTTTGTACTTGTGTGAGAAAAAAATAGCTTGTATACTGATTAGGAATATTTTTCCTAATGTACTGAGTAATCCAAAATATAAAGGAGAGTAATCATGTCTCTGCCATCTCCCTTTCTGAGAATAACTGGGATGGCATTAATTGTGTTCCAGAAAATATATCCAACCCCAATTGAGAGAAAAGCGCATCTCATGCTCCATTATAGGCCATGCTGAAACGAAGGATTATTATGCAGAAGGAGGTGTTTATTTTGATTGGCTTCAACTAAATCAAGTCTGAAACGATGGACCGTTAATCAGGCAAAAAAGGAAAAAGAAAATGACCAACTCAACTTCAACTCAATCGAACGAGCAATACTCGCTAGCCAAAATCCTGGGCATCTGGGTCGCTGTAGTCGCGCCGATGGTCATCCTGGCTTATGTCGTGAAACCAGCGATAGCGCCTGATTTTGAAACGGATCCAATAGGGGTGGGAAAAATCAAGCTGGGACTGCTCTCAGTGGGCTTGATATGGCAGTTCGTCCTGTCCCTGATCATCGTTTACCGTGAAAGAGGCAACCTGCACTGGGCGACCATCCGGCAGCGTTTGTGGCTCAACACGCCGCGAGACCCTAAAACCGGCGAGTCCCGCCGTAAGCTGTGGCTATGGTTGATACCATTCATTCTGCTTATCTTTATCATTTGGTCCCTTTCACCGCCGCTTTGGGATCGCTGGTTCGTCTCATTATTCCCAGTCTTCGCCGCGCCGCCCGATGGCAACATTGGGGAATTTCTACAACAACCTGAAATTCAAGCCCAGTTGGTGGGTGATTGGGTGTTTTTAGGGTTGTTCCTCCTTTTGGCAGTATTCAATATTTTGGGAGAAGAGTTTATCTTCCGGGGTGTTCTACTACCAAAGATGGAAGGTGTTTTCGGCAAGTGGGACTGGGTGGCAAACGGCGTGCTTTTTGGGGGCTACCACTGGCATCAGCCTTGGCAGATACCGGGAAGTATCCTCGTTGGTATCTTTGCTTTGGCCCTTCCGGCTAAGCGGTTTCGCAGTACCTGGATGTCAATCATCATCCATTCTTTTCAATACGTTATCCTCCCCGCGGCAATCTTGGGCGTGCTGGGAATAGTGTAGGGATCAGGCCGGCAGTTGACGCCGTAAAGGATTAGCGGTCCTGAAGGATAGCTAATACGCGTG